>CAMFKC010000475.1 GCA_945956975.1 uncultured Methylocystaceae bacterium
GTTCTCCTCAGCGCGGAACAGGGCGATCGAGCCGTCGGAGAGATTGTAGGCCTTCAGGCCTTCGAAGATCTCCTGCCCGTAATGCAGTACGGCGGCCGCCGGATCGAGCGCGATCGCCTCGCGGGCGCGGATCTGCGCGTCGTGCCAGCCGCGGTCGAGCGTCCAGCGGATCGTGACCATATGGTCGGTGAACACCTTGCCGAAGCCCGGATCCTTCAGCGCCTCGGCCCGCGCGTCCCCGGAAACGGGGCGGGCCGAAGGATGGTGCGAAAAGACGATCTTCTGGTGGGCGTTCATCCGGGCGATCCATGTCTTGGCGTCATCGGACGCGCTGGCGTCGGACGAGGCGGTCTTTTCCGATAAACCTTGCCCCGATCATGTCAAGCAGGCTGACCTATTCGGCCTTGCCCCGCAGGAAGTTGATCACGCCCGAGAAATCGTCCCCGGCATGGCCGGCGGCGTTGAACAGGGCGTAGATCTGGGCCGCCGCCGCGCCCATCGGGGTGGCCGCGCCCGCGGACGCCGCCGCCTCCTGCGAGAGCTTCAGGTCCTTCAGCATGAGCGCTGCCGCAAAACCCGGCTTGTAGCCGTTGTTGGCGGGCGAGGTGGGGACCGGGCCGGGGGCGGGGCAGTAGGTGGTCAGCGACCAACTCTGGCCCGACGAGGTCGAGGCGACGTCGAACAAAGCCTGCGGCGTCAGGCCCAGCTTCTCGCCGAGCACGAAGGCTTCCGCCGTGGCGATCATCGTCGCGCCGAGGATCATGTTGTTGCAGATCTTGGCCGCCTGGCCCGCGCCCGGGCCGCCGCAATGGACGATCTTCTTGCCCATCTTCTCGAGCAGGGGCTTCGCGCACTCGAAGGCCGAGTCCGCGCCGCCGCACATGAAGGTCAGCGTCGCGCCCTTGGCGCCGCCCGTGCCGCCGGACACCGGCGCATCCACGCTAGCGAGGCCGGCCTTCTCGGCGAGCGCATGGGCGGCGCGCGCGCTGTCCACGTCAATAGTGGAGGAATCGATCAACAGCGCGCCCTTTTTCGCAAGCAGGGCGATTTCGGACCAGACGGCCATCACGTGCCGGCCCGCGGGCAGCATGGTGACGACCACGTCGGCGTCCTTCACCGCCTCGGCGGCGGAAGCAGCGACGGAAATGCCCGCCCTGGCGGCCTCCTCCCGCAGGAAGGGCACGAGATCGAAGCCGCGCACGCCGTAGCCGGCCTTCGCCAGGTTCGCGGCCATCGGTCCGCCCATGTTGCCCAGTCCGATGAAGGCGACGGTGGTCATGTTTCTGCTCCCTGAAGCGTCTTTTCTGCGAATTCGGTAGCACACGCCGCCGCATCCGTCTTTGCCGGGGCGCGCACAGCCGAATTGCAGACAGCGCGCGCTCAGAGCGCTTCACGTGATTGTCAGCCCGGTCCGGTCGCATTTGCCGGAGGCCCCGCTATGGTGCCCCCTATGATCGAAGCCGCGTCGAAACCCGCGTCCCCGCCTTGGCGACGCTACGCCCCGATCGGGGCAATCGCGCTGGCGCTGGCGCTATTCTTCGGGTTTCGGCTGGATCGATACGTGTCGTTCGACCTGTTCGTGGATAGCCGTCCGCCGCTGATGGCCTTCATCGACGCCCATTTCCTCCTCGCGCTCGGCGGCTTCGTCGGCGTCTACGCCGCGCTGGTCGCGATTTCCGCGCCCGGCGCGACTTTCATGACCCTGGCGGGCGGTGCGCTGTTCGGCGTCGCCTATGGCGTTGCCGGTTCGGTCGTGGCCGCCACGCTCGGCGCCTGCGCGCTGTTTCTGGCCGCGCGTTCGGCCATCGGGGAGACGCTTGTCGCCCGCGCAGGCCCCAAGGTGCTGCATCTGCGCGATAAATTTTCCGAGCATGCCGTTGGCTACCTGCTGTTCCTGCGCATGTCCCCGTTATTCCCGTTCTGGTTCGTCAATCTCGCCGCGGCCCTCGCCGATGTCCCGTTCAGGACATTCCTGTGGACAACGGCGCTCGGCGTGCTGCCGGCCACATTCGTGTTCACGGCCGCCGGCGCCAGCATGGACGAGATCGTGGCGGGCGCTCTCGCGCGGCGCGACGCCTGCCGCGCGGCTGGCGGAGCCGTCTGCAAACTCGACATACCCTTGTCGTCCATCGTGACGCCGAAGATATTTGGCGTCCTGGTCGGCCTGTCGCTGTTCGCGCTCGCGCCGATCGCCGTGCGGCGTCTCTGGGCCGCGCGCAAGCGGCTGGCGACGAAATGAACGGACGGGCGTTTTGACGGAACTACTTACGCCCGACATCTGCGTGATCGGCGCGGGCTCCGGCGGCCTGTCGGTCGCGGCCGGCGCCGCGCGCCTGGGCGTCTCGGTCGTTCTGATCGAGAAAGGCGAGATGGGCGGCGATTGCCTCAATTCCGGTTGTGTGCCCTCCAAGACGCTGATCGCTTCGGCCGAAATCGCACAGGCGATGCGCGACGCCACCCGGTTTGGCGTTCACCCGGTCGAACCGCGCGTCGAATGGGACGTCGTGCGTCAGCGTATCAGGCAGGTCATCGCCGGCATTGCGCCTACTGATTCCGAGAATCGCTATGCGGCCATGGGCGTGCGGGTGATCCGCGCCGCCGCGCGATTCACGGACAAGCGCACCGTCGAAGCCGGCGGCATCGCCATCCGCGCCCGCCGCTTCGTGCTCGCGACCGGCTCGGCGCCTTTCGTGCCGCCGATTCCGGGCCTCGAATTCGCGCGGCATCTCACGAACGAGACGATCTTCGACGTCGAGACGCTGCCGCGCCGGCTCATCATTATCGGCGGCGGCGCGATCGGCATGGAACTCGCGCAGGCCTTCCGCCGGCTCGGCTCCGAGACGATCGTCATCGAGGCCGGGACGGCCCTTGCGCGCGAGGACCCGGAACTCGCCGGCGTCGCGCTCGATCAACTGCGCCGCGAGGGCGTCGACTTCCGCGAGGGACGATCGGTCGCCCGCATCGAGCCGCGCACCGAGGGCGTACGCGTCGTGCTCGGCGGCCATCCAATCGAGGAGACGATCGACGGTTCGCATCTGCTAATCGCGACCGGCCGCAGGGCGAATGTGGAAAACCTCGGGCTCGAGGCCGCTGGTGTGAAATTCGATTCCGCGGGTGTGACGACCGGCGCCAACCTGCGCACCAGCAACCGCCGCGTCTACGC
>CAMFKC010000476.1 GCA_945956975.1 uncultured Methylocystaceae bacterium
CGCCCACCCGGCCGGGCCCAGCGGGATGGCCGGTAATGCCGGCAAGTCCGCTCTCGGCCTGCACCAGCAGGTCGTAGGCCTTCATGTCCGTGTAGGAATTTCCGGGGCCGTAGCCGGAAATATCGACCGTGATCAATCGCGGATTCCTGGCGCGCAGCGCTTGCGAGCCTAGTCCCGCGCGCTCTGCTGCGCCGGGCGCCAGATTCTGGATGAAGACATCCGCTTTCGCGAGCAGACGATGCAGGAGCGCTGCATCGTCCGGCTTCTTGATGTCCGCGACGAGGCTCTCCTTGCCGCGATTGAGCCAGACGAAGTAAGTGGAAGATCCTTTCGCGGCCGTATCGTATCCACGCGCGAAGTCGCCCTCCGGGCGCTCGATCTTGATCACGCGCGCTCCGGCGTCCGCGAGGCGGGACGAACAATAGGGCGCCGCCACAGCCTGCTCGAGCGCGACGACGAGAAGGCCTTCCAGCGGCCTACGAACTGCCTTTTTGCCTGTCATGCCGTCCAGCCTGCGCCGAAATGAGTCTGGTGAACGTCCAACCGCGTCGTCCCTTCGAGAAGCGCGAGCGTGCCCGCGCGCAGTGGATGTGCAAGGCTCGCGGAAAGTGCCGCACTGCGACGCCAATGCGTCGCGCTCTCCTCCCGGAGCCTTCAGGTCCTGACTAAACTGCACGGCTGCCTTGCGGTCCAATACGTATTCTGGCAGCGTGCAATGCCTTTTGGGTATGGGGCGAATGGAACTCAGACATCTTCGTTATTGCGTTGCGGTCGCCGACGAGGAGAGTTTCAGTCGCGCCGCTGGTCGGTTGCGCATCGCACAGCCTGCGCTCAGCCGGCAAATCAAGGCGATCGAGCAAGAGATTGGCGTCGCGCTGTTCCAGCGCCTGCCACGCGGCGCCGCAGTGACGGAACCCGGACGCGTCTTCATCGAGGACGCCCGCGCGGTGCTGGCGGCGGTCGAAAGCGCCGTGCAGAAGGCGCGTCGCGCACATCGCGGCGAGGTCGGCCTGCTGCGCATCGGCTTTACCGGCTCTGCGTCGTTCAACCCCTTCGTGACCCGCGCAATTCGCGATTTCCGGCGGCTCAACCCGCATGTCGAGATCGAACTCGTGGAGGAGGCCACCGCATCGCTGCTCGCGCGCTTCGGCGCCAATCGACTGGACGTCGCATTCTTGCGGCCCGCGCCTGGCGAAGTCGACCATCTCTGGTCTATGCGCGTCCTCGACGAACCCTTGGTGATCGCAATGCCGAGCGAACATCCACAGGCGCAGCGCAAGCGTATCGATCTGAAGGCGCTGGCGCGCGAGGATTTCATTCTCTACCCGCGCGAGAACGGTCGCGCCCTCTTCGACCTCATCATATCCGCATGCCGCAATGTCGGCTTTTCACCGAAAGTGCTGCAGATTGCGCCGCAGCTGACCTCGATCGTCAACCTCGTGGCGACCGGCATCGGCCTGTCGATCGTGCCCGAATCGATCGCGCAAGTCTCGACCCCGGGCGTCGTCTATCGGCCCTTTCGAGGCGCGGCGCGTGCGGAGCTTACGCTTGTGCGCACGAAGGCGCAGGAGCTTCGTCCGGCGCTTCTCTTTACCGAGTTGGTTCGCAGCATGGCGTCCGCCGGGCGATAGCGCGAGCCAGATCGTCCCCTCGGATCGACCCGCTCGGCCGGTCGCTTGACAAAGCGTCGCGCGGACCATTGCATCCGTGGAAAGACGGCCCTAGCGCTGAGGCGCGCCGGGGCGCAACGTCGCAACGAAAACGCCGGCGGACGTCCACGCAGCATGCGCAATGGGCGTCCAAGTCGGCGACGGGGAGGATTCGGCATGACGGCGAGGGCGCTCGCGCGCGGCATGAACGATCTGCGACGGCGGATTGCAATGGCGCGCCTTTCCGACCAGCGCGCCGAGGCTGCGCCGCGGCAGGGGCGCTAGTGGATTCGTCGATTGTCCTTTTCCTGGTCCAGGATGCGGTGATCAATGGCGCGATCTACGCGCTGGTCGCTGTCGCGCTGCTTCTGGTCTTCGCCGTCACGCGCGTGATCCTGGTGCCGCAGGGCGAGTTCGTGGCGTTTTCCGCATTGACGCTCGCGGCTCTGCAGGCCGGACGGGCGCCGGCGACGACCTGGCTTCTGCTCGCGCTCGGCGTCCTCACGTTCCTGTCGGTCGCCTGGCGCGGCCGGCAAAAATTCAGAGCCAGGCAATATGCCTTGGCCGCGCTGTCGAACGTCGGTCTGCCTCTCATCCTGGTTCTCGTCGCGCGCAGCGTCGCCGCTCTGCAACTCGGGCTGGCTGCCAACATTGTCGTCACCATCGCCCTGATCGCGCCGATGGGCCCGATGATCTACCGCCTCGCCTTCGAGCCTCTGGCCGAGGCGAGCGTCCTCGTCCTGCTGATTGCAGCCTTCGGCGTGCACTTTTCGCTCACCGGGCTCGGCCTTGCCTTCTTCGGCCCGGAGGGCGTGCGAACGCCGGCGCTGATCGAGACGAACTTCACGCTCGGCGAATTGCTCGTCACGGGTCAGAGCCTTGCTGTCGTTCTGACGACGCTCGCCCTGCTCGCCCTGCTCGGCTGGTTCTTTCGCGCGACGCTGTTCGGCAAGGCGCTGCGGGCCTGCGCGTCCAACCGGCTCGGCGCGAGGCTCGTCGGCGTTTCCACCTCGCTGTCGGGCCGCATCGCCTTCGGCGTCGCGGCGCTGATCGGCGCCGTATCGGGCGTGCTGGTGGGGGCTTTGTCGACTGTCTATTACGACAGCGGCTTCCTGATCGGCCTCAAGGGCTTCATCGCAGCCATCATCGCAGGCCTCGTCAGCTACCCGCTCGCGGGTCTCGCGTCGCTCGGCGTCGCGCTCCTCGAGGCCTTCTCCTCGTTCTGGGCGAGCGCCTACAAGGAGGCGATCGTCTTTGCCGCCATCATCCCCGTTCTCGTCTGGCGCTCGCTCTTCGCCGGCCATGTCGAGGAGGAAGAGGAATGATCGCCGCACGGCGCTTCCTGCCAGTCGCGGCGGCGCTCGTCGTTCTCGTCGCGCCCTTCACCGGGCTGCTGCCGCCCTATTGGGTGACGCTGTTCAACTACATCGGCATTTCGAGTCTGGTCGCGCTGGGTCTCGTCCTGCTGACGGGTGTCGGCGGCATGACGTCCTTCGGGCAGGCGGCCTT
>CAMFKC010000477.1 GCA_945956975.1 uncultured Methylocystaceae bacterium
ATGATCACGCCGCCGTTCGCACCCGCCTTGATGACATAGGCGTTGGAGCACTGCGACCTGGCTTCCTTTTCAGTGCGCGCGCGATCGCTGTCGCGCAGATAGGCGCCGAGGCCCCAGCGGCCGACGAGCTTGTCTGCGGGCACGGTCGGCGCAGCAGGTCCGAGCGAGGAAGATCCGCCGGAGGTCGGGGCGGAAGGGGCAAGCGTACGCTCCGAGGCGCCGCAACCGGCAAGCGCAACCGCCGCCAAGGCGACGCACAGGATGCGCGCGCCTGCAAACTCTGAACCCATACTCCCGAGCCCCCGCGACGCCGCCTGCAATCGCGCAAGCGCATCAACCGTCTATGCGGAGGTTTCGTCATTGCCTTGATCAAGTCAAGCCATCGCCGGCCCGGCGAGCGGCCTGGTCCCGGGCGTCAGTAGGCGTTTTTTGTCGTGAGGAGCGAAAGCGGGGTCATGACGAGGATCTTCAGGTCAAGCCAGGTCGACCAGTTCTCGATGTAATAGATGTCGTGGGCCACGCGCTGCTCGATCTTTTCGAGCGTATCGGTTTCGCCACGCCAGCCGTTGACCTGCGCCCAGCCGGTGATGCCCGGCTTGACCTTGTGACGGGCGAAGTAACCCTCCACCACCTCGTCGTAGATGCGCCCGTCCGCCTTCGCCTGCATGGCGTGCGGGCGCGGCCCGACGAGCGAGAGTTCGCCCTTCAGGACGTTGATGAGTTGCGGCAGTTCGTCGAGCGAAGTTCTGCGTAAGAATGCGCCGACGCGGGTGACGCGCGGATCCCCCTTGGTGACGAGTTTCGCTGCAGCAGCGTCGCACTGGTCGACGTACATGGAGCGAAATTTGAAGACGCCGATCGGATCGTTGTTGAAGCCGTATCGGTTCTGACGGAAGAAGACCGGGCCCGGCGAATCGAGTTTCACCGCGAGCGCTATCAGCGCCAGCAGCGGCGAGAGCACGAGCAAGCCAAGCGCGGCCAGCGTGCGGTCCTCGATCGATTTCACGGCCACCGACCAGTCCGACATAGGCTTGTCGAAGACAGGCAGGAACGGCACGTCGCCGATATAATTGTACGCGCGAGACCGCAGCTTGAGCTTCGAACCGAGCGCCGCGATGCGCACGTCGATCGGCAATACCCAAAGCATTTTCAGAATGTGCAGGATGCGCTCTTCTGCGACGGTCGGCAGCGCGATGATGAGCAGATCGACGCGCTGGTCGCGGCAGAAGGCTTCGAGGTCCTCGAAGCGGCCGAGCTTGGCGTAGCGGCCGACCTGCTCGGGCGAGCGATATTTGTCGCGGTCGTCGAAGATGCCGAGGATCTGGATGGCGGTCGAACCGCTGCGGTCGAGGCGCTCGATCAGTTCGAAAGTCGGTTTGCCGCCGCCGACGATAACGGTGCGGCGCGCCATGCGGCCGGCTTTCGACCAATTCCCGAGCAGCCGGGACAGAACAAGCCGCTGGAAAAGGCTCGCGGCCAGCGCCAGCAGAAACCAGTGGAGCGCCCAGGCGCGCATCGGCGCGACATCGACACCTGCCACGATATTGACGATCAGGAATCCGCTGATGGCGACGAACAGCGCCAATGCAACTTCGACGATCTGCTGCGCGATCGAGGAAAGCGCCGGAATGGTATAGGCCCAGCGGGATTTGAGCACGATGGGCGCGATGGCCGCCACGGAGACGATCGCGAGCAGCGTCGCGGGGCCGAAAGCGCCGTTGGACCAAAGAAAGAACGTGATCCAGCCCGCAGCCAGATTCGTGGCGACATCGGCCGCCAGCGTGAGGGCAATGACGGTCGGTTGAGAGACGAGCCGGTTGGGCCGCTCCGCAAACGTAGACCGCATTGCGGCCTTATCGCGCTGGGCGGCTTGTTCCGAAGGAGCAACGGCGGCGGTCATGGACACGGGTCCTGAGGGGTCGCGCCCGGATTGCGGGCAATGGCTCCCCACCATGCGGCCTCGGCGTAAATGACCATTTACGGAATTAAGCCGCAAGGCGCGGCCGCCGTGGCTTTGCCGAACAGGATTAATGTTTTCTCCACAAGGGCGCATCGCCGTCGAGCGCCGCATGCAACTCGGCGTAGAGCGGGCGCAGGCGCTCGTACATTTGGGAATAGACCCGCGTATACAACCGATCGTAGAGCGCAACGCGCGAGGGGTCCGGCTCGAACGTCCGTCCGATGCGGGTCATGGCGGCGACCGCCGTCGCAAAATCCGGATGCAAGCCCACGCCGACGGCGCAGGCGATGGCCGCGCCCAGCCCGGATGTCTCGTATGTTTGCGGCCTCGAGGCCGGCAGGTTGAAGATGTCCGCCGTCGCCTGCATGGCGACATCCGATTGCGAACCGCCGCCGGAGACGCGCAGGCTCGTGATCTTCACCCCTGCCCGCTTCTCGATCCGTTCCTTGCCCTCGCGCAGGCTATAGGCGATGCCCTCCAGAATGGCGCGGTAGAGATGTGCGCGCGTGTGAGCGTCGGTAAAGCCGATGATTGCGCCGCGCGCATCGGGGCCGGGATCGCGGAGGCCGGGCGTCCAGTAGGGCTGCAGCATCAGGCCCAGGCTGCCGGGCGGTATGTCAGCGACCAGTCTGTCGAAAAGCGCCTCGACCGTTACGCCCTCGGCCAACGCCGCCGCGACTTCGGGATGGCCGAACTGTTCCTTGAACCAGTTCACCATCCAGAAACCGCGAAAGATCTGCACCTCGAGATTGTACTGGCCGGGCGCCAGCGCAGGATACGGCGGGATCAGCGGCGTCGCCTCGACATAGCGGGGCGAAGTGATGGCGACAGTCGCCGCGGTGCCGTAGGACAGCGCGCCAATCTCGGGGCTGATTGCGCCACAGCCTGCGATCTCGCAGGCCTTGTCGGCCGCAGCCGCGATCACGGGCAGGCCTTCGGGCAGGCCGAGCGCCGCGGCGGCGTCTGCGGTGAGCGTTCCGAGCACGGCGCCGGCAGGCGCGATCTCCGGCATCTGATCGCGCCGTGCGGCAAGCGCCCTCCATTTCCAGTCGAAGCGCGAAGCCCAGTCCTGTTTCTTGAAATCGAAGGGTATGTAGGCGACCTGCGACGCGACGGCGTCGACAAATCTGCCTGTCAGCTTGTAGTTGAGCCAGCCCGACACCAGCAGCACCTTGTGCG
>CAMFKC010000478.1 GCA_945956975.1 uncultured Methylocystaceae bacterium
GCCGGAAACCTTGTAGGAATTCTGGTCGAACTTACCGCCGGCATGCAGCTGGGTCATGATGACCTCGGCCGCCGACACGCCCTCCTCCGGATGGATGTCGGTCGGAATGCCGCGGCCATTATCGGAAACGGTGCATGAACCATCAGCATTGAGCGTGACAGTCACCAGCGACGCGTAACCCGCCAACGTTTCGTCGATCGCGTTGTCCACGACCTCGTAGATCATGTGATGCAGGCCGGAGCCGTCGTCGGTGTCGCCGATGTACATGCCCGGACGCTTGCGGACGGCATCGAGCCCGCGCAGCACCTTGATCGATTCGGCGCCGTAGTCGCTTGCGTCCGACCGGCCGTTTTCGAGTTCGTTTTCGCTCATTTTTTCGCTTGTCTGGGGGCGCTCGGGCGGCCCCTTGATTCGTCACCGCGCAGTCTATCCCAACGGCCGGGAAAATGCAGGAAAATCCTCAGGGAAAGCCTTGGCCTGACGCCAGTTTCCCCAATCAGCGCAGAGCCTCTCCCAACGCTTCCAGAAAAGCGTCGCCATAGCGGGCGAGCTTGCGCTCGCCGACGCCGTGGACGCCGAGCATCTCGTCCAGCGTCGCCGGGCGCTTTTCGGCCATGTCGATGAGGGTCCGGTCGGCGAATATCACGAAGGCGGGCACGCCCTCCTCGCGGGCCAGTTCCATTCGCTTGCGTTTGAGCGCGGCAAGGATCCGCTCGTCCGCCTCGCCGCCGCCACCGCTGGAGGGCCCGCGCCGCTTGCGCTCGCGTGGCGTCAGCGGATCGCTGCGCAGGCGCACGGTCTCGCGCCCTTTCAGGATGTCAGCGCCCTTGTCCGTCAGGCGGAACCCGCCGTGCTCGTCGCTGGCGGTCGCCAGCGCGCCGGCGGCAAAGAGCTGGCGCAGGATCGAGGCCCATTCGTGCTTCGACCTGTCCTTGCCGACGCCGAAGGTCTTGATCGCATCGTGGCCATTGCGACGGATGGCGTCGCTCGCCTCGCCGCGCAGGACATCGGCCAGATAGGCGCCGCCGAACCGCTCGCCGGTGCGCCAGACCGCCGACAGCGCCTTTTGCGCGTCGATCGTGCCGTCGAAGACGGAGGCGCGTCCCTGGCAGACGTCGCAGCGCCCGCAAGGCTCTGTTTTCTCGTCGAAATAGGCGAGCAGCGTCTGGCGGCGGCAGGCCGGCGTCTCGCAGAGCATGGCGAGCGCCGAAAAGCGCGTGTGTTCGATGCGGCGGCGCTCGGGGTCCAAGTCCTTCTGATCGATCTGGCGGCGGCGGAAGGCCATGTCGTCGAGGCCGTAGAGCGTGAGCGTGTCCGCAGGCAGGCCGTCGCGGCCGGCGCGGCCGATCTCCTGGTAGTAGCTCTCGACCGAGGAGGGCATGTCGGCATGCGCGACGAACCGCACGTCCGGCTTGTTGACGCCCATGCCGAAGGCGACGGTCGCAACCGCGATCACCCCGTCCTCCTGCAGAAAACGGTCGCCATTGCGGTTGCGGACGCCCTGTTCGAGGCCGGCGTGATAGGCGACCGCCGTGTGCCCCTGATCCTCGAAATAGCCAGCCAGCCGCTCCGTTCGGTCGCGCGAGCCGCAATAGACGATGCCGCTCTCGCCGCGATGTTTCTCCAGAAAGCGGGACAATTGCCGCTTCGGCTGGTCCTTGGCCGCGAAATTGAGGTCTATGTTCGGCCGGTCGAAGGAATGCAGGAAGACCTGGGGCGGCCTGGCGAACAGGCGTTGCGCTATGTCGGCGCGCGTCGCCTTGTCGGCGGTGGCGGTGAGGCCGATCGCTTGAATGCCGCCCAGCTCCTCGATCGCCGCGCCGATCTGGCGATATTCGGGCCGGA
Source organism: uncultured Methylocystaceae bacterium (assembly GCA_945956975.1). GTDB lineage: Bacteria > Pseudomonadota > Alphaproteobacteria > Rhizobiales > Beijerinckiaceae > JAJXWB01. The sequence goes on from CAMFKC010000478.1 coordinate 1,846, forward strand.
AATCATGCCCCCATTCGGACACGCAATGGGCTTCGTCGATGGCGAGGCGCTGCGGTCGGGCGTGGCGCAACTCACTGAGCAGCCCGTCCATCATCAGCCGCTCCGGCGAGATGAACAGCAGGCGCAGGTCGCCGTCGCGCATGGCGCGGCGGGCGGCGGCGTTTTCCTCCGAGGTATTCATGGAATTCAGCGTACCGACGGAGACGCCGAGCGCGCGGAGCTGCGCGACCTGGTCGCGCATCAGCGCGATCAGCGGCGAGACGACGACCGTCAGCCGCTCCTCGATCAGCGCCGGGAGCTGGTAGCACATGGATTTGCCGGAGCCTGTCGGCATGACCGCCAACACCGGGCCGCCGGCGAGCACAGCGGAAATGATTTCCTGCTGACCAGACCGAAAATCGTCGTAGCCGAAAACGGATTTCAGGAGCGCGCGGGCGCGCGAGGCAGTGGCCGGGGACATGTCAGCCCTCAATCCGCCCCGGCGTCACCCGCAGCACCTGCGCCTTGCCCGCGAGGTCGGCGAAGGCGGCGGGGTCGGCGCCGGTCAGCCAGGCCTGCCCGCCGAGCCGCGCCAGCTCCTCGTAGAGCGCCCGGCGGCGGCGCGGGTCGAAATGGGCGGCGATTTCGTCGAGCAGCACCAGCGGCGCCATGCCGCTGACCGCTGTCACCAGCCGGGCATGGGCCAGCACGAGCCCCGTCAGCAGCGCCTTCTGCTCGCCGGTGGAACAGGCGCGCGCCTCGATGCCCTTGGGGCCGTGGCGCACGACGAGATCGCTCGCCTGCGGCCCGACCAGCGTGCGCCCGGCGGCGGCGTCACGAGGACGGCCGGACGCCAGCAGCGCGCGATAGCGGTCCTCCGCCTCCAGCGCCGAATGAGCGGCAACCAAGGCCTCGACCTCACCGGCAAGCGCGAAATCCGCCCAAGGGAATGGCGAGGCATCGTCGCGCTCGGACTGCACGAGCGCGGCGAGCCGCGACACGGTTTCGAGCCGGGCGGCGGTGACGGCGACGCCGAGTTCGGCGACCTCGCGTTCGGCTGCGTCCAGCCAAGCGGCCTCGGTGTAGCCTTCCAGCAGGCGATTGCGGTTGCGCAGCGCGCGCTCCAGCGCGCTGACGCGGGAACCGTGGGCGGGATCGACGGTCAGCACGAGGCGGTCGAGGAACCGCCTACGGTCGCCGGCCGAGCCTGCGAACAGGCCGTCCATCGCAGGCGTCATCCAGACGATGCGCAGGCGCTCGGAGAAGTCTCGCGGCGAGGGCACGGGCGCGCCGTCGATACGGCA
>CAMFKC010000479.1 GCA_945956975.1 uncultured Methylocystaceae bacterium
GTGCCGCCCCGCCGACATGACAGAAGGCGCGCCTGTCGTGCTGATGATCAGCGTCGGGCGCAATTCGCATATCGGCTGGCGGCGCATGAGCGTCGAGAATGCGCGCGCGCTCGCCCGCATGGGGGTCGCAAGCCTGCGCTTCGACATTTCCGGCGTCGGCGACAGCGCGCCGCGGCCGGGCCAGCCGGCGCAGACGCTCTACAGCGATTGGCCCGCGCTCGACGTCGCCGAAGCGATCGACTTCGTCTGCGCGCGCGGCTTCGGGCCCGTCGTGCTGCTGGGCGTCTGCAGCGGCGCCTATGTCGGGCTTCAGACCGCGGTCAACGACGGCCGCGTCGCCGGGCTGATCGCCGCCAACATCTATCGTCTGGTCTGGGATCCCGCTGAATCCGTCGAGCAGGCGCTGCGCTTCGGCAATCGCAGAATCGGGCCCGCTGTCTCGCGGCTGCTGACGCGCGAGCGGATGGCAAAGCTGCTGGCCGGCGAAGCAGATCTGCTTCCCGCCGTGCGTCATGCCGCCAAGCGCGTGCGGCGCCGGCTCGGCATCATGACCATGCGTCACCTCGGGTCCATCGGCCTGCGCGGCGCGCTCTATGCGGAATGCAAGCGGCGCTTCGACATTCTTCGCGCGCGCAAGGTCGCGACGACGCTCATCTACAGCGACGGCGACGATGGCCTCGGCGAGATCGACGATTATTTCGGACGCGATCGGGCGGGCCTTGCGGCCTATCCCAATGTGCGCGTCGTCGAGATGGCGCGCTGCGACCACAATCTGACGCCGCGCCAGGCGAGCGCAACGATGATCGCGGAAATCATGCGCGTCATCGAAGCCGGCGGCGGCAGGCGCTGCTGACGACGCTCAGGCGGGACGCAGGCGGGCCTGCCGCAGCGAGGCGCGCGATCTTGCAGGCGCATGTGCGGCGCTGCGCTGCGGCGCATCGAGCGCGCCGACGAGATACCAGAGCAGCGCCGCCGTCTTGATCGAATAAATGGAGTTCGAGATCACGAGCAGCAGCGTGACGTAGATCGCCACGAAAACGCGATAGCGCCACGACGTCATGTCGCGCGCCGGCGCCATGACGAACAGCAGCCACATCGCGCCAAAGCCTGCCAGGCCGATCTTGACCAGAGTGTAGGCGTAGCCGGAATCGGCATTGAACTCGAAATGAGGGACGAGCGCGAAGATGTCGGCCATGTCGAGCTTCGACAGGAACTGCCCGCCGAGCAGGATCCGGCCGCGCAGCGTGTTGTCCCAGGCGACGTCGGGATAGGCGTAGCCGATGGCGGCCAGCGCGACGATGACAGCGAAAGGCGCGACGGCCACGAGTACGCGGCTCGTGAGTCCCGCCAGTGCAAAGGCGACGAGCGAGAGCAATGAAACCGACAGGCCGAAGCGCGCGTCGGCGAGCGTGAAGATCGCGACGACGGGAAAGAGTCGCACGATCATGCGCAGCGGGCGGCCCCATTCGCGCAGCACGATCCAGGAAAAGCAGATCGCGCCGAAATTGCCGACCGAGACCGGCTCCAGAAAGACGGAGGAGACGCGATGCTCGCCGAGCATGGGCAGCAGCGTGCGTCCCTCGTAGCGCATGCCGGACGCAAACAGCCGGTCGCCGGACAATTCGGCGGCGGCCGCCTGCACCGTGCCGCGCGAGACGTAATAGCCGAGGATGTCGAACAGCCGCACGAATTGCTTGAGGAACCCGTATTCGAAGAGGCCGACCGCAAGGACGATCCAGATGGAGGCCCACACCAGCCTGTCGCCGTCCTCGCGCGAGCCGAGCTGGCGCGCGGCGAAATAGAAGATGACCGGGATCATCAGGTCGCGCGCGGGCTTCGGATCGAACGAGCCTTGCAACGCCGCGAGAAACAGGGTGTAGGCGACATAGACGGCAAGGATGACGAAGAGGTCGAAGGCGCGCGACATCACCAGCGCCAGCGTCATGCCGATAAGCGCGACCTCGCAGCCGATGACGACGCCGGCGCCGGTGCGGAAGAGATTGGTGTTGACGAAGCAGAGCGCGAAATTGAACAGGATCGCGGCCAGAACGAGCCCGACGAGCGCGCGCGAGCGCCAGTCCTGCGCTGGCGCCTGCATGGCCGTGTCCGAACGGGCGCGCATGCCGGTCAGCCTGCCGGAAGATCGCCGACGAGAACGATGCCGTACAGCCTGTCGTCGTAGTCGGCGAGCGCCGCAAAAGTCCGTTCGAGGCGCGTCTGGTCGATGCGGTCTGCGCGCAGCGTCAGGATGATGCGGTCGGCGATGTCGAGCGCGAGCGCCGCGTCCGTATCCTCGGCGGGAGCGGGCGCATCGACCAGCACGAGATCGGCGCGCGCCGCCACTTGCTGGAAACGGCGCAGCGCAGCGCGCGATCCATTGGATATGTCGGAGAGGCGGGCGACTTCGACATGGCCTCGGCCGAGCACGCGGCGCTCCTTCGGTGCGAGCGCGCCGGCGACACGCTCCGGCGAGGGCCCTGCGACGACCGCGACATCGAGTTTATCCCAACGTGCGAACTCGGCGAGCGTGACGACGATTTCAGTCGCGATTGCGTCGCCCGCAAGACCGACGAAGGCGACGGTCTTCTCTCCGCTGCGCGGTTCGGGCCGGATGCGCGCCAGCAGGCGCCGGAAGGCTGCCTGCTCGGGAACAAGCTCGCCCTTCTTCTTGCCGTCAGCCGCAGCGGGCAGAACGCCGATGATCGGCAAGCCGGCGAGGGCCGCGAGTTCGCGCCGCGTGCGCACGCCGTCGTCGAGCCGTTCGCGCGCATAGGCGAGGCCCGAGCCGAGCACGAGGCCAAAGAGCAACGAGCCCGCGAGGATCAGCGAAGTTGGAGCGCCCGCCGCCTTGAGTGCGGGAACGGCGGGCGAAATCACGCGCGCATTGGCAGTGTCTATGCCTTGAGATTCGCCGAGTTCCTTGGCGCGTCCCAGAAACGATTGATAGACGGTGCGGCTCGCCTCCGCTGCGCGCTCGAGATCGTGCAGCTTGACCAGCGCCGAACCGTCTCCGTCGTTGGAAGCGCGCGCGAGGCCGCTCTGCTTGAGGAGCGACGCCTCGCTCGCCTTCGCGCGGGCGAGATCGACTTTCGCGCTCTCGGCGATCCGATCCAG
>CAMFKC010000480.1 GCA_945956975.1 uncultured Methylocystaceae bacterium
CTTCCTCGATCGTCACCGTGAGGCCGGACCCCTGCGCCATCTCGAGCGCATGGCCGAGCAGGCCGAAGCCCGTGACGTCGGTGATCGCGTGGACGTCGGCGTCCTTCGCCAGCGACGCGCCGACCTTGTTCAGCGTCGTCATGGAGCCGACCATCTCCGCATACATGTCGCCGTCGATCAGGTTCTTCTTCACGGCTGACGAATAGACGCCGACGCCGAGCGCCTTGGTCAGGATCAGCGCATCGCCGGGCCTCGCCTCGCTGTTGCGGCGGATGTTCTCCTGTTTGCACGTGCCGATGACGGCCAGCCCATACACCGGTTCCGGACAGTCGATCGAATGACCGCCGGCGACGGGAATGCCGGCCTCCGCGCAGATCGCGCGGCCGCCTTCGAGAATCTTGCGCACCATGTCGGCAGGAATCTTGTCGACGGGCATGCCGAGAATGGCGAGCGCCATGATCGGCGTTCCGCCCATTGCATAGACGTCCGAGATGGCGTTCGTCGCCGCGACGCGGCCGAAATCGAAGGGATCATCCACCATAGGCATGAAGAAGTCGGTGGTGGCGATGATACAGGTCCCGTCGTCGAGCTTGTAGACGGCGGCGTCGTCGCCGGTCTCCGTGCCGACGAGCAGGTTGGCGAATGGCCCGACGGCGGCTTGCCCCGCCATCAGGTCGCGCAGCACGGAGGGCGCTAGCTTGCAGCCGCAGCCCCCGCCGTGCGCGAGCGAAGTCAGTCGAACGACAGGCGCATTCATGGGCGTTTCCCTCTCATTTCGTGCGCGTCCGTCAGGCGAACGTCGTTTCTTTCGTGCGGATCGAATATTTGAAATTGTCGGGATCGAGCGGGTCGAGCCGCGCGCCGTTGGTCTCGCATTCCGGATACATCAGGAACCCGACCTTGCCGACCTTCGAGCCGGGCAGCACTACGTCGTGCGCGGTATTGTAGGCGAGCCAGTTGGTCTCCCACGCGCCGAACAAAGCCTTGCGCGCAGCCGCGACCTTTGCGTCGCTGACCGCGAGATTGCCCGGCGGCTCCTCCAGAATCACCTTGCGCACGTCGGCGGGATCCATGGGGACCCAGCCGAAGCCGTCGAGCCAGACTTCCGCGCGGCAATGCTGCGCCTTCGTCACCATTTCGGAATTGGCGCCGAGGCTCTTGTAGCCGAATTTCGAGGGCGCGATCCGCAGGCCATAGACGTCGCGCGCGGGGATCCCGGCAGCGCGCGCAAGCCCGACGAACAGCGCGTTCAGGTCGGCGCATTTGCCGCCGAGATCGCCGGACTTCAACATGCCCGCGACATCGCCGACGCCGCAGCCGCGCGTCGAGGCGCGGCGATAGGAATTGTCGACGACCCATTCGTAGATCGCGCGCGCCTTCTCCATGTCGGTCTTCGCGAAGCCGATCACGCGGTCGGCCGTATGCTTCACGATGCCGTCGAGCGGCACGAGCTCGGTCGAAGCGAGATAGACCTGGCGATCGGCCTCGCTCAGCGGCGCAATGGCTGCGGTCTTCGTCAAATCGACCGCGCGGTCGCGCGTCGCCATGCGGCTGACGATCTCGGCATAGGGCTTGTCTTCGGACTTCGCCCATTCGACGTGCAGGATGTCGGCGCCGCCGCTCTTGATGGCTGTCGCCTTGCCGTTCGTCTTCCACTCCGAGCCCTTGGGCTTGTGCCAGTCCGCCGCCTCGAACCCGGCCAGCGGAATCCACGCCTGCGATGCTCCTTCGGGCATCAGCAATTCGACGCGCGTCGTCACCTCGAAGGTGCGCCAGTCGCCGGGCGCAGGCGCGAAGATCGCGTCCGGCTGCGCCAGCACGCCGCGCGGCGCCAGCGCTGCCGTTGCAGATGCGGCCGCCGCCGCGAGAAATCCGCGTCTGTCCATCGTCATGGCATGTCCTCCCACCTACCGCGCTTTGGCGCTTGTCTCGTTCGCCGCCGCTTTTGCCTGCGGTTCGAATTCGTCCCAACGCACGCTCTCTTCCGAAATGAACTGCGGCTTCAGCGAGGCGTCGAGAACGAAACTGGTCGGCAATGTCGCCACGCCCCAGGCGCGGGCGACCGCGCGGTCGGAGTCGAGCAGCACGGGAAATCCGGTCTGGTTGGCGCTCAGAAATCGCCGCAGGCGCATCTCGGGTTCGGCGACGGAGATGGCGATCACGCGCACGCCTGGCGCGCGCAGCGCCAGCCGGGTCAGCGCGGGCAATTCCTCGCGGCACGGCTCGCACCAGGTGGCGAAGAAGTGAACGATGGTCGTAGACGCGACAGCTGGCGCAAGCGAGAACTGGACGCCTTGCGCATCTGCAAGGGCAAAGTCCGGCGCGGGGCCGATCCACGGCCTGAGTTGTCGGGAATCAGCCTCGGCGTGCTCAGCGCTGGCGGCGAAGAGCACGATGAAACCTACGCCGAGAGCCATGACGCCCCGCAACGCGGGAGCAGTCGGAAACTTCATGGTCGCGGAGCCTATGCCCGCGCGAGGCCTGCGGTCAATCGGAGGCTGGCCTGCGCGTTGTGCATTGCGGCGCAACTGCACAGTCCATGATTGAACGAATTTGACAGGTTCTAAAGTCACGCTTAGCGTGGTTTCAAGCTGACATTTCAGCTTCGAGTCGAAGGTCGCGCGGCCCCCAGCGAGAGCGACAATCTCACGGTAGCCATGCGCCCTTCCGAGGGAGGGCAACCCATGAACGTCGAGCTGTCTCGGCGCCAATTTGTGATTGGCGCTGGCGCGGGCGCGGCAGGCACGGCTCTCGGCGCGTTTGGTTTCGGCGAGGTCGAACAGGCCTATGCCAGCACCATTCGGCCGTACAAGCTTGCGAGCCTGACTGAAACCCGCAACACCTGCACCTACTGCGCCGTCGGCTGCGGTATCATCCTCTATTCCAAGGGCAATCTCGCCAAGGGCGAGAAGGCGGTCATCACCCACATCGAGGGCGATTCCGACCATCCGACCAATCGCGGCACGCTGTGCCCGAAGGGCGCCGCCCTGCTCGACAATCTCAGCGACTTCGCGCATCTGCACATGCGCTTTCCCAACGGGTTGCGCGGCCATCTCTTCGCGTCGCGCCTCAATCCCTATCGCGAGCGGCGGCTGACTGTGGTCGGCACCAAGG
>CAMFKC010000481.1 GCA_945956975.1 uncultured Methylocystaceae bacterium
GCTCCTGTTCGAGACGTCTCGCGACGATGCGATGATCTTCTTCGCTAATGTCTTCAGCTATGCGGACCGGAGGCGTCTCGCCGAACACGCCTACAGACACACCCGCGCCGAGCTGCGCCGCCGCGCGGCGGACCTCGAGCCGGTGCTGGCGCGGCACGGCGTGCGGCTCGACCATGCCGTGCTCGCCGATAGGGACCGTCGCCTGATTGCATCGCCCGTGCCGGCGCAGACCGGCCTCGCAGCCGATGCGCAGCGCCTCCAGGCGACGCTCGCCCGTCTCGAACATGCGCTGGCTCAAGGCGCGCCTGCGCGCCGGCGTGGCAGGATCGCGCAATCCGGGAGTGAGGCGGATGCCCGCGAAGCCGAAACGAAGAACGCGGGAGCGCATTCTTGAAACGGCGCTCGACCAGTTCAACACGCACGGCGAACCGTCCGTGACGACGGCTGCCATTGCGCTGGAGATGGGGATCAGCCCCGGCAATCTCTATTATCACTACCATTCCAAGGAAAAGATCGTCGAAGACCTGTTCGCCGCCTTTCGCGCGGAGATCGAGGGCACGCTGGCCGCGCCGCAACAGCGCCTGCCGGACGCCGAGGATTGCTGGCTTTTCCTGCACCTCGTCTTCGAGGCCATCTGGAAATACCGCTTCCTCTACCGCGACCTCAACGAACTCATCGCCCGCTATCGCTGCGTCGAGACGCAAATGAAGCGCATTCTCGCGCACAAGATCTGCGTGGCGCGCGAGATCATGGGCGGGCTCGTGCAGGCCGGCCAGATGAAGGCGACGCCGGGCGAGATCGCCATGCTCGCGGAGAACATGGCGCTGGTCGCCACCTACTGGCTCTCGTTCGAATTCGCGCGCAATCCGCGCGCCACGCAGGACGGCCACGGCCTCGGACGCGGCGTCTTTCAGGTCATCGCGCTGGCCGCGCCCTATCTCGGCGCCCGCGAACGCGCGCTGCTCGACGAACTCGCCACACGCTACGCCCATTGAGGGGAACGACATGGCCAAGACCAGCTGGAAGAAATTTCCCTATCCCGACAAGGCCTACGATTACGCGGGCGCGGCGCTCAAGAAGAACTGGGCGACGCTCCATCGCGGCGATTGCGAGCCGTTCCCGGACGAGGCCTGGGTGAAGAAGACCGTCGACGCCCATCCCAAGCTCGATCCGCAAGTGCCGCCGGCGAAGGCGGCGGATGCGCTGCAATCGGCCTGGCGCGCCTATCACGCCGGAGATTTCGCCAGCGCCCTTGAGCAGGGCGAGGCCCTGGGGCCGCTCGGGTTCAACGTCGCCAACAAGGCGGCCAACATCTACGCCACCTATCTCGAGACCGACGACAACAGGCAGCTCGAGATCTTCCAGCAATCCGCCGCGCGGGCGGAGAAGCTTCAGGCGATGGCGAAGGATCTCGCCAACGCCTTCTACTTCCACGCCTCAGCGCTCGGCCGCTACGGACAGGGGATTTCGGTCGCCAAGGCGCTGGCCATGGGGCTCGGCGGCAAGATCAAGGCGAGCCTCGACAAGGCGCTCGCCCTCGCGCCCGATCACGCCGAGGCGCATATCGCGCTGGGCGCCTACAATGCCGAGGTCGTCGCCAAGGTCGGCGGCCTTGTCGCGGGGCTGACCTATGGCGCCAGCAAGGATGCGGCGATCAAGCATTTCGAGGCCGCGCGAAAGCTGGCGCCGGATTCCGCCATCGCGCGCATCGAGCACGCCAACGGCCTCGTCAGTCTCTACGGCAAGTCGAAGCTGGACGCGGCGACAAAGCTCTACAAGGAAGCCGCAGCCTCGAAGCCACGCGATGCGATGGAGCGGCTGGACCAGCAATCGGCGATCGACGAACTGGAGGATTGAACGGAGCGCGGCGCCCCCGATTTGGAGAAGGGCCGGACGCAAATTATCCTGCAGCCCAAGCTTCGAATTTCGCGCTGCTGGGGCCTCATGTTCACCAAACGGGACTTGCTCCACTCGTCGGCATGGATCGCCCTGGCGGGCGTCGGCGGCGGCTTGCCCGCGTCCGCCGCGCCCGCGCGTCCGCGCGTCGCCAACGCGGCCGAGATCGCGGAGGCGGGCTTCGTTTTCGGCCTGCCGATCGTCATGAACTATGCGGTTCTCTATGACTTCGTGATCAATAAGGCCTCGTCGCAATACAAGGGGCCGTTCAACACGCTGGTGAGCGAGGCGCGGGTCTTCACCTATAGGGACACGTCGGTCGTCACGCCCAACAGCGATACGCCCTATTCCATGCTGTGGCTGGATCTGCGAGCCGAGCCGGTCATCATCTCCGTGCCCGCCATCGATCCGAAGCGGTATTATTCCGTGCAGCTGATCGACGGCACCACTTACAATTACGGCTACATCGGCAGCCGCGCGACCGGCAGCGAGGCCGGCGACTACATGGTGGTCGGCCCCGACTGGAAGGGCGCGACGCCGCCCGGCGTGAAGAAGGTGTTTCGCGCCACCACGCAGTTCGGCCTGACAATCTTCCGCACCCAGCTTTTCGATCCCGGCAATCTGGAGAACGTGAAGAAGGTTCAGGCCGGCTACCGCGCGCAAACGCTCTCGGCCTATCTGAAGCAGCCCGCGCCGCCTGCGCCGCCGGCAATCGCCTTTCCGAAGATCGACAAGAAGCTCGTGAAGACGAACTTCTTCGACTACCTCGACTTCGCCCTGCAATTCGCGCCTGCGCGCCCGGAGGAGGCCGACATCCGCGCGAAGCTCGCGCAGATCGGCGTCGGTCCGGGCAAGACATTCGCGTTCAAGGACCTCTCCATCCGCGACAGGATTGCGGTGGTACGCGGCATGAAGGCCGGCGAGCGCAAGGTGCGCGAGGCGGGCGAGCAGGGCGGCAAGAGCATCAACGGCTGGCGCGTCGGCTCCATGTTCGGCGACAGCGCCTTCTACAACGGCGACTGGCTGCTGCGCGCGGCGGCGGCGAAGGGCGGCATCTACGGCAACGACGCCGTGGAAGCCATGGATCCGATGACGCGCTGGGATGCCGACGGCAAGCCGCTCGATGGCGCGAAGAACAATTACACGCTGACCTTCGCGCCGGGCGAGCTTCCGCCCGCCAGCGCCTTCTGGTCGGTGACCATGTACGAC
>CAMFKC010000482.1 GCA_945956975.1 uncultured Methylocystaceae bacterium
CGCACATGGCTCATCACCGCGCCGTTCTTCTGGGAGAGGCCGGTGAAGTCGAGCGTCGTGCAGCCCTTGCCCTCGACATGCGCGGCCATGCCGATCAGCGCGCCGATGGTGATGACGCCCGTGCCGCCGATGCCGGTGACGAGAATGCCGTAGGGTTCGGCCAGCGTCTTCACCTGCGGGTCGGGCAGTCCGGCGAACATGCCGGAGGCATCCGCCTTTGTCTTTTCGATCTTGCGCAGTGTGCCGCCGTTGACGGTGACGAAGCTCGGGCAGAAGCCGGTGACGCAGGAGAAATCCTTGTTGCAGTTCGACTGGTCGATCTGCCGCTTGCGGCCGAGCGGCGTCTCCAGCGGCTTCACCGACACGCAGTTCGACTGCTCCGTGCAATCGCCGCAGCTCTCGCACACGAGATCGTTGATGAAGGCGCGCTTGGCGGGATCGGGGAACAGGCCGCGCTTGCGGCGGCGGCGCTTCTCGGCGGCGCACGTCTGATCATAGATCAGCACCGTCATGCCCTTGGTCGTGCGCAGCTCCTTCTGCACGGCGTCGAGCTCGCTGCGGTGATGCACCGTCGCGCCCGCGGGGAAGTAGCCGGCCGGCGGATATTTGTCCGGCTCGTCGGTGACGATCACGAGCTTCTTCGCGCCTTCCGCCATCACCTGATGCGCGATCTGCGACACGGTGAAGCCGGATTCCGCGGGCTGGCCGCCGGTCATGGCCACGGCGTCGTTGTAGAGGATCTTGTAGGTGATGTTCACGCCCGACGCTGCGGAGGCGCGCAGCGCCAGCAGGCCGGAATGCGTGTAGGTTCCGTCGCCGAGATTCTGGAAGATGTGCGGCTCTTCCGTGAAGGGCGCCTGGCCGATCCAGTTCGCGCCTTCGCCGCCCATATGCGTGATGGTCGCGGTGCGGCGCAGCGGATTGTAGAGCGCCATGCCGTGGCAGCCGATGCCGGCCATGGCGCGGCTGCCTTCCGGCACCTTGGTCGATGTGTTGTGCGGACAGCCCGAGCAGAAATAGGGCGTGCGCGGCGTCTGCGTGGCCGAGGGCGCGCGCTCCAGCGCCTCGAAACTTTCGAGACGCGCGAGCCGCTGGTCGAGCGCGGCGTCGACCGCGCCGAGCCGCTTCATGCGGCTGACGATCGCGCGCGCGACCATGGTCGGGTTGAGTTCGTTGGTGGACGGCAGCAGCGTCGCGCCATTTTCCTCGCGCTTGCCGACGACGCTCGGCCTGCGGTCGGCCGGCATGTTGTAGAGGATGCGGACGAGCTGATCCTCGATGAAGCCGCGCTTCTCCTCGACGACGAGCACGTCCTTGAGGCCGTCAGCGAAACGCCGCGCGCCTTCTTCTTCCAGCGGCCAGGTGAGCGCGACCTTGTAGACGCGCAAGCCCATCTCCGCCGCGCGCGCATTGCTGATGCCGAGATCGGCCAGCGCTTGCATGACGTCGAGATAGGCCTTGCCGGTGGTGACGATGCCGAGCCGGGCCGGCTTGCCGTCGATGACGATGCGGTCGAGCTGGTTGGCGCGGGCGAAGGCCGCCACCGCCTGCATGCGCGGCCCATGCAGGCGCGCCTCCTGCACCAGCGGCGCATCGGGCCAGCGGATGTTGAGACCGTCCGGCGGCATTTCGAAATCGGTCGGCGTGACGATCTGGATGCGCGAGGGATCAGTGTGGATCGAAGCGCCGCTCTCCACCGTCTCCGCTATGGTCTTGAAGCCGACCCAGCAGCCCGAATAGCGCGAGAGCGCGAAGCCCATCAGGCCGAGGTCGAGGTAATCCTGCACGTTGGCGGGATTGATGATCGGCATGAGCGCCGCAGCGTAGATCTGCTCGCTCTGGTGCGCCAGCGTCGAGGACTGGCAGCCGTGATCGTCGCCCGCAAACGCCAGCACGCCGCCGTGCCTCGACGTGCCGGCGCTGTTGGCGTGCTTGAGCACGTCGACGGAGCGGTCGACGCCCGGCCCCTTGCCGTACCAGATGCCGAACACGCCATCGACCGTTGCGCCTGGAAACATGCCAACCTGCTGGCTGCCCCACACCGAGGTTGCTGCGAGGTCTTCGTTCAGGCCCGGCTGGAAGTGGATGTTGTGCGCCTTGAGGTGCTGCTTCGCGCGCCACAGGGCATGGTCGTACATGCCGAGCGGCGAGCCCCGATAGCCGGAAATGAAACCGCCGGTGCGGATGCCGGCCGCCCTGTCGCGCTCGTATTGCAGGATCGGCAGGCGCACCAGCGCCTGGATGCCGGAGAGATAGATGCGGCCGGACGGCAGCGTGTACTTGTCGTCGATGGAGACGTCGGCCAGTTGCGGCGCAGTTTGCGCGAGAGCCTCGGACATCAGGTTTCCTTCCAAATCGCGGCTCTTGCGCCGTCGCTCTTTGCGGAAAGACTAGCCGGTCCGATGTGCGGGCGCACCCCGTTTTCTCATGCACTGGCTGCGTCTCGCCCATACCGGCGCGCATGTCTGGCGGGTGGCCGGACGGGCGCGCGCACTTGCAAACCCGTCCAAAATTGTTTCCCTAAGACCCGGATTCGCGCGGAGCTTCGCCATGGATGTCATCGATCGCAAAATCCTGCGCGAATTGCAGGCCGACGCCTCGATCTCCATCGCCGAATTGTCCGACCGCGTCGGCCTGTCCCAGACGCCGTGCTGGAAGCGCGTGCAGAAGCTGGAGGCCGCCGGGGTCATTCTCGGCCGGGTGGCGCTTCTGGCGCCGGAGAAGCTCGGCCTCGGCCTCACCGTCTTCGTGTCGATCGAGGCGCCGGACCATTCCGACGGCTGGCTGTCCAAGTTCGCCGCCGCCGTCTCGGCCATGCCCGAGGTGATGGAATTCTACCGCATGGCGGGCGACGTCGACTACATGCTGCGGGTGGTGGTCGCGGACATGGCGGCCTACGATTCATTCTACAAGCGGCTGATCGGAACCATTCCGCTGAAGAACGTCACCTCGCGCTTCGCGATGGAGCGGATCAAGTCGACGACCGCCTACCAGATCGCCATGCCGGCGAAGGCCTGAGCAGAGGCGGCAAGCAGGCATGCGCGCGCCCAACGAGATCGACTTCTGGCGTGGCTTCGCGCTCCTGACGATCTTCATC
>CAMFKC010000483.1 GCA_945956975.1 uncultured Methylocystaceae bacterium
ACTTGAGACAATCCCGGTAGCGTTTCGGCTAGCGAAGTCCCGCAACCGGAAGTTCGACATGCTTCGGCGTCTCAAGAATTTCAGCCTCCTTTCGTCGTCGGCCCGCTTGCGCCGCGATCAGACGGGCACGGTCACTGTTCTCTTCACGGTCGCCGCCATCCCGACCCTCGGCCTCATCGGCGCCGCCATCGACTACGGCCGCGGCACCGCCATGACCGCCCAGGCGCGCGCCGCCGCCGACGCCGCGGTGCTCGCCGCGGGCGCGCAGTCAGCCGGAAGCCAGGCCGACCGCCAGACCGTCGCGGCGCGCACGGTGACAGCCTATTTTGGCGCTCAGGCGGCGTCGCTCAACCTGTCGGTCACGGAAACCGACGTATCGCCGGGTCTCTATCAGGTTACCGTGACGGGAGCGATGCCGACGCTCGTCGCGCGCCTGCTCGGCAAGACCAGCATGAATTTCACCGTCACGTCGCGCGCGACGTCGAACGGCGTTTCCGCCAGCAAGCCGCTGGAAATGGCGCTGGCGCTGGACAACACCGGTTCGATGTCGGCGAACATGGCCGACCTCAAGACGGCCGCCAACACGCTGGTGGATACGGTCATGGGCTCGGGCGGCGGCGCCGCGCGCGTCAGCGTCGTGCCCTACGTGGCGGTCGTGAATCCCGGCCTGACCGATTCCACGAGCATCGCGAACTACATCGACACGACCGGGCTCAATCCGTTCAACGCGGGCTGGCAGCGCGGCGCCTGGATCACATGGGGCTCGGCGTCCTGCACCCAGCCCAACTGGGGCTCGGGCAGCGGCGGCTCGGGCGGCGCAGGCTCCGGCGGCTCCGGCGACGCGCGCGACATTCTCGATATCCTGAAGCCGATCCGTCACCTTGCGCAGGAATTGTTCGGCGTGACGAGTGCGCACGCCGACACGACGCCCAACACCAAGTCGCCGTTCACCACCTCGACCTGGAAGTCCGGAAAATCCGGCAAAAGCTACAAGATGCCCGCGGGTTTCCAGGGCGTTCAGAAGGACATCTGGGGCGCTTACTCGACCGGCGGCTGCGACTGGCTCGCCAATCCGAACACGATCAGCAACTATGACCTTTTCGCCCGCGTGCGCGATCCCTCCAACAACGCCGTCGCTTGGAAGGGCTGCGTGGAGGCGCGCCTGAGCAAGACCGAGCAGACTTGGCTCAACACAAATTGGGGCGCTTCGCTGGCAGCGTCGAAAGACTACGACATCAGCGAGGATGCGCCGACATCGAGCGATGCGGCGTCTCTTTACGTTCCCTATTTTGCGCCCGATGAGCCGGACTACTCGCCCTTCACCTGGAAAGCGGTGAGCGCCGGAGCTTATTCGTCGACCTCGCAGGGCTTCCACAACAACTACATGTCCGACGGCTCGATCAACAACGGCTGGGGCTGGCACGCGCTCGATTCGAACCTGTGGTGGGGCGCGGGCCAGTTCATCCTGAAATACGACAGCTCGACCAAGGCGGCGATCATCCAGGAGACGCCGGACTCGAACGGCTACACCTACGGCCCGAACATGGGCTGCCCTGATCCGATCCTCCGCCTCACCAACGTCAAGGCGGACGTGACCGCCAAGATCAACGGCCTGAAATATTGGCAGAGCGGCGGCACGATCATTTCGGAGGGCCTCGCCTGGGCGTGGCGGACGCTATCGCCGAATGCGCCCTATGCGGATGGGAAGGCCTACGCGACGAGCGGCCTGCAGAAGGTGATCGTGCTGATGACCGACGGCGTGAACGAGCTGATCGACAACGGCAACAATTCGTCGTCCTACAACAGCGCCAACATTTCGGATTATTCGGCCTATGGCTATCTCGGCGGGACGCGGATCTGGAGCGCCAACAACACGCAGACCTATTCCGGTTTCAAGACGCTGATGGACAACAGGCTGCTCGCCGCCTGCACCGCCGCGAAGAACGCGGGCGTCATCATCTACACGGTCGTGTTCAATCACACCGGCTATCTCACGACGCAGCAGCAGACCGATGCGCAGAACCTGCTGAAGAGCTGCGCCAGCAAGACGACCTATTCCTATGTGGCGACGGACTCGACGACGCTGCAGAGCGCCTTCTCCTCGATCGCGGTCTCGGCGACCTCGGGCACCCTGCGTCTCGTGCAGTAGGAAAATAAGTTTGGCAGGAAGGGACGCGCCCCGGCTGAAAAAGCTGAGGCGTTTCTCGTTCTAGAAGGCGGCTTCCGTCTTCCGATTCAAAAAATATGATTTTTTTCCTTGACAGCGCGACGCTCTGCCTGTAGGGTCCGGACATTCTCCACATTTGCGCTTTGCAACGGCGCGGCGACGGACGGTCGCCGGCGGCGGCGAAGCGCGCTCGCCCCGGACATGGCATGGCCGCGATCGACGATCTCCCGCCGGAAACGATCAGGCGCCTGAAACGCCGCTACGCCAACCCCGCCGAGACCCTCGCGGCGATCGCCGCCGACGAGGGCCTCGAGCCGAAGGATCTGCAGGCGCTGCAGCGGACATTGGGATGGAAGACGCGCGCTGCGCGCAAGGCTGCGGCCGCCACGACGAAGAGACCGGCCAGAGCCGCCGGCAAGAGGGCGGTTAGCAAGAAAGCCGCGGTCACGAAGAAGGCGGCCCCGAAGGCGCGCGCCGCCGGGCCGGAGCCGGCGCCCGGCCAGGCGCGCAAGCGCGATGCGCCGCCGCCGGTTCCGCCGCCCGGCGCTGTCGACATGCCGACTCTGATCGCCCGCATCCGCGCGCAGCTCGAAGCCGCGCTCCGCACGGCGCAGGCGCAGGGCGACGACAAGGACCCCGAAGAAACTGCGCGGCTGATGAACAGCCTGACGCGCACGCTGCAGATGCTGAGCGCGCTGGAGAAGGACACCAATCAGGATGGGCGACAGGGCGACGGATCGGACGTTCTCCCGCTCGATCTCGCCGAACTCCGTCGCGAACTTGCGCGACGGATTGATCTATTGCGCGACGACAGGGAAGGCGCCTGAGCTCTTTGCGAGTTTTTCTGCCCGCGAACTGGAAGCCATTCTGTCGTTCTTCGATTTCACCGCGCGCAGGACGCAGATGCCGCCGCAGGCGTCGCAAGCG
>CAMFKC010000484.1 GCA_945956975.1 uncultured Methylocystaceae bacterium
AGGCTGAACAAGAAGGCGCCGATGAAGGCGCCGAGCGCGTTTTGTGTGGTGGAATCCTGCCGCAGCAGCGTGGTCGCGCGCGGCGTGACGTTGGACGTCGCCGACCCGTAGGCGGAAACCATGACATTGAGGGAAAATGTGGTGACGGCCAGCATGCTGGACGCGAGAATGTCGAGTATGCGCTCGACCGTCTGCGGCGAGACTTTCGTCGGCGGCTCCCAGGCCATGTAGCGCTCGGCCAGAACGCCGGCCATGGCGGCCACAAAGCCGAGGGCCGTGAAGATCGTCGCGCGAAACCACAATTGCCGTGTCAGCTGCAGCAGCAGCCAGCGCGTGCGTGAAATCATGATTGGGGCCTGCGCAGTCCCAGCCGCCCGGCGACCATCCGGTCGAGGACGCGATCGGGCAGGAGGCGCGGCAACCACCAATTGGCGAATTTGCCAGCCAGTATTGCAACGCGCGCCGGCGGCATCGGCGCGACCAGCGCGCGCAGGACCGAGGCGGCCACGCGCTCGGGCGGCAGGCCTTCGCGGCCGCGCTTGAGCATGTAGGAGCGCAGGCGTGTCAGGGCCTCGCGGTAGTCCGTCTTGAAAAAGGCGGTGTAGTCCTGCGCCTCGGCCTTGTCCCAGATCGGCGTGGCGATCGGGCCGGGCTCGATGACGATCACGTCGACGCCGTAGAGCATCAACTCGCGCCGCAGCGAATCCGACAGCGCTTCGAGCGCGTGCTTGGAGGCGGCGTAGGGGCCCGTGAAGGGCATGGCGATGCGGCCGGAAATCGAGGATATGTTGACGATGCGGCCGCGCTCGCCCGTGCGGGCCTTGTCTGCGCCGAGCAGCGGCGCGAACGCCTGGATGACGGCGACCTGCGCCACGACATTGGTCTCGAACTGGCGGCGTAACTCCTCCACCGGCAGATGCAGCAAAGGTCCGGCAACTGCGACGCCCGCGTTGTTGACGAGCCCGGCGAGCGTTGCCTCGCCGAGGCGGGCCGCCACGTCACGCGCGGCGTCGCGCACGCCTTCAGGGTCGGTCACGTCGAAGATCAGCGGCGTAAGTTCGTCGCCGATCTCTTCGGCCAGCCGGTCGGCGTCCGCCTGCCGGCGCACGCCGGCGAAGACGTGGAAGCCCTCGCGCGCCAGCAATTGCGCAATCGCATAGCCGATGCCGGTCGAGGCGCCGGTCACGACGACAGAGCGTTTCATCGGGCTCTCCCTTGGTGCGCTGCAATGTGAAGACAAAGCCCGTTCGATGGCAAGCGCGGGGCTGGGCTGCGCGGCGGGCGCATTGACGACGCGCGCACTTGCTTCATTCTGGCAGGCGAGGCGCGGCGGACGTCGGTCCAGACAAGCGCAACAGACGGGAGAACGCCATGGGCGCGCAATTCTGGCCGGTGACGGAAAATTTTGCCGCGGAGGTCGGCGATGTCGATCTGTCGCAGCAATTGTCGGCGGAAGATGTCGCTGCAATCCGCCAAGCTTTCGATCGCTACGCGGTGCTGGTCTTTCCCGGGCAGGACTTGTCGACCGGCCAGCATCTGGATTTCGCGCGGCATTTCGGGCCGCTCGAAACATCGATCGCAACGCATCGAACGGACACCAAGCTGCGCGTCGTGGCCGAGATCGCCGACGTCTCGAACCTCACGCCCGACAACAAGGTGTGGGGCGCGCAATCGCGGCAGCGCATGTTCCAGCTCGGCAATCGACTCTGGCATTCGGATTCCACCTTCAAGCACACGCCGGCCTATGCGTCGCTGCTCTACGGCCGTTCGATTCCGCCGGTCGGCGGGCACACGGAATTCTGCGACATGCGCGCGGCCTACGACGCCCTGCCGCAGGCAATGAAGGACAAGATCGACGGCCTCGTCTGCGAGCATTCGATCTTCACATCGCGCGCGAAACTCGGCTTCACCAATTTCAGCGCGGAGGAGCGCGCGGCAATGCCGCCCGTGCCGCAGGTGCTGGTGCGCACCATCCCGCAGACCGGGCGCAAGTGCCTCTACCTCGCCTCGCATGCCGGCCGCGTGATCGGCATGGACGATGCGGAAGGCGCCAGGCTTATCGAGGAGCTGACCGCGCATGCGACGCAGCGGCAGTTCGTCTATACGCACCGCTGGCGGGTCAACGATCTCGTCATCTGGGACAACAGGCAGACGATGCATCGCGGCACCGCGTTCGACGACCTGCGCTGGAAGCGCGACGTGCAGCGCGCCACCGTTGAGGATGTCGCCAATTCCTGCGTGCAGGCGGGGATGCAGGTGGACCTGCAGGCGGCGGGGTAGGGGCGCCACTCAAGTCGCTTGCCGGAATCCTCGTCCTGAGGAGCCGCGAAGCGGCGTCTCGAAGGACGGCCACCGCGCGATGACCATGCTTCGAGACGCGCGGCTTTGCCGCGCTCCTCAGCATGAGGGCCGTCGAGGCGGACCGACCCTCATGCCACCGGCAGCGCCGCAACAATCGTCGCACGCGTGCCCGGATCCGCCACGCCGTCCACGCGCTGCGGACGCCAGCGGCGCTGGAAGGCCTCCACCACGATCTTCGTGCGCGCGTCGTAGAGGCCGGTCTGCTCGAGTCCGTAGCCAAGCGCGGCGAGGTTCCGCTGGAGCGCCGACACGGCTTCGCCTGCCGCGCCGAAGCCGAGGATCAGCCCTGGCCCGTCCGGCGCGGGCCCGCGCCACAGGCCGACGCCCTCCGCCGCGAGCCGCGCCCAGGGGAAACGCTCGCCGGGATCGACCTTGCGGCCCGGAGCGATGTCGGAATGGGCGAGAATGCGCTCAGGCGGGATGGCATGGCGCGCGACGATGTCGCGGCACAATGCGATCACTGCGTCGATCTGCGCCTCGGGGAATGGCGGCAGGCCGCCGTCGTGGCCGGGATTGACGATCTCTATGCCGATGGATGCGGAATTGAGATCGGTCTCAGCGAACCACGAGCCGCGCCCTGCATGCCAGGCGCGGCGGGCCTCCGGCACGAGCTGCGCGATCCGGCCGTCCTCGAACACGACGTAGTGCGACGACACTTCGGCCTTCGGGTTGCAGAGCTGCGCAACCGCGCCTTCCGCCGTCGGCATGCCCGTGTAGTGCAGCACGAGGC
>CAMFKC010000485.1 GCA_945956975.1 uncultured Methylocystaceae bacterium
CATCTGCACCATACGCGCGGCGGCCTCGTCCGGGTCCAGCACCATGGCGCCCGGCTGTCCGCGCGGAATGAGATGCCCGTCTTCCGTATAGCCGCGGTCGGCGAAGATTTCCGCTATGCCGGCGAGGCCGAGCGTATCGGCCGCGCGCACCTGCTCGCCCGCCGCGATCGTCAGCCAGACGAGCTTGGGATCGACAGCCTTGATCGCGCGCCCCACGGCTTCCGCCGCCGGGCGATCGACCTCGCAGAGATTGCCGAGCGCGCCGTGGCACTTCACATAGGTGATGCGCGTCCCGGCATAAGCCGCCAGCGCCTGCGCGGCGCCGACCTGGTAGGCGACGAGCCGCTCGATTTCGCCGGTGGAAAACGGAATGCGCCGGCGCCCGAAGCCCCAGAGGTCGGGAAAGCCCGGATGCGCGCCGCAGGACACGCCCTTCTCCTTCGCGCTCGCAAAGGTTCGCGCCATGATCTCGGGATCGCCCGCGTGAAAGCCGCACGCGACATTGGCGGAGGTGACGATGGACAGCATCGCCTCGTCATCGCCGCATGTGTACGCGCCGAAGCCTTCGGCAATGTCGGAATTGAGATCGACTGTGGCCATGCGCTTCATTCCTGGACCGCGAGCCTTCAGGCTCGCCTTGTTGCTGCGAGCCTGAAGGCTCGCGGTCCGCTTGATCCTACAACCCCAGATAAGCCTTGCGCACCTCTGCATTGCCGGCGATCTCGGCGGCCGTGCCGCTCATGGTCACGCGGCCGGTCTGCAGCACATAGGCGCGGTCGGCGATCTCGAGGCATTCGGTCAGCCGCTGCTCGACGATCAGCACCGTCGTGCCCGCGGCCCTGATCTTCGAGACCGCGACGAAGATTTCGTCCACCAGCTTCGGCATGATCCCCTGCGAGGGCTCGTCGAGCATGAGCAGCTTCGGCCGCGTCATCAGCGCGCGGCCGATCGCCAGCATCTGCTGCTCGCCGCCCGACAGCGTTTCGGCGCGCTGCGGCAGGCGCTCGCCGAGCCGCGGGAACAGGCTCATCACCATCTCCAGCGGCGCCTCGCGATCCTTCTCGGCGCGGAAGAGGTAGGAGCCGAGCCGCAGATTGTCCGCCACCGACAGGCGCGGGAACAGCCGCCGGTTCTCCGGCACGTAGGCGATGCCGCGCTGCGTGACGAGATGCGGCGCGAGCCCGTCGATGCGTTCGCCGAGGAACTCGACCGTGCCCGACGAGGGCCGCTCCATGCCGACGATGGACTTGAGCAGGGTCGACTTGCCGGCCCCGTTCGCGCCGGCGACACAGACGATCTCGCCCTGCTGCACGTCGATGGTCGCGTTCGACAGCGCGATCAGGCCGCCGTAGCTCGTCGAGAGATCACGCGTCGCGAGCACGATGACGCTCCCCGAGATAGGCGGTGATGACGCGCTCGTTGCGCACGATGTCGGCAGGCTTGCCTTCGGCGATCACCTTGCCGAGATCGAGCACCACGGCGCGGTCGACCAGCGGCATGACGATCTCCATGACATGCTCGACCATGACGATGGTGACGCCGCGCTCCCGGATCGTGCGGATGAGCTCCACGCCCTGCCGCGCCTCGGATGGCGTGAGCCCAGTCATCGCTTCGTCCAGCAGCAGCAGCTTCGGCTCCGTCGCCAGCGCGCGCGCGACTTCGAGCCGGCGCTTCTCCGGCGGCGTCAGTTCCTGCGCCATCGCATTTTCGCGCGCGCCCAGACCTGTAAACGCGAGCACCCCGCGCGCCTTCTCGCGCGCTTCCTTCGACGAGGCCGTGCGCTGGAACGCGCCGACCATCACGTTCTCGACGACGCTCATCGTCTCGAAACTTTTCACCACCTGGAAGGTGCGGGCGATGCCGAGAGCGCAGCGCGCGGGCGCATCGAGATCGGTGACGTCGCGTCCCCTGAAAGAGATGCGTCCTTCCGTTGGCCTGCGCACCCCGGCGATGGCGTTGAACAGCGTCGACTTGCCGGCCCCGTTCGGCCCGATCAGGCCGAGGATCTCGCCTTCGTTGACCTCGACCGACACGTCGGAATCGGCGACGAGCCCGCCGAAACGTTGTGTGAGATTGCGGACTTCGAGAAGCGCGCTCATGCCGCCTTCCCCCGCCGCCGCGCCGTCAGCGCGCCGACAATTCCCTCTGGCCGGCCGAGCGCGATGCCCATCACCAGCAGCCCGTAGACGATGAGGTCGAAGCCCTTGCCCGTGCCGCCCGCATAGGACCGCGTGACCTCCGTGATCGGAATGAGGATCGCCGCGCCGACCGCCGGCCCCCACAGCGTGCCGATGCCGCCGAGCACCGCAGGCAGCGCCATCAGCAGCGAGAACTGGAAGCTCATCACGCTCTCGGGATCGATGTAGGAGACGAATTGCGCATAGAAGCCGCCGCCGATCGCGGTGAGGAAGGCCGACACTGCCGCCGCCGCCATCTTCGAGCGGAACACGACGACGCCGAGGCTTTCGGCGGCCTCCGCATTGTCCTTCACCGCGCGCCACCAATAGCCCCAGCGCGAATCCTCGATCTTCCAGGTGACGAGCCAGGCGACGAAGGCGAGCCCGAGCGCGAAGTAGAAGTAAGGCAGCTTGGAGCGGGCGAACTGGAACTTCGCCCAGCTGTCGCCGCGCACGGGCACTTCGATGCCCATAGCCGCGCCCGCCCAGTCCCAATTGAGCATGAGCAGGTAGCCGGCTTCCGCGATCACGATGGTGGCGATGACGAAATAATGGCCCTTGAGACGGAAGCAGGGATAGCCGACGGCCGCTGCCACAAAGGCCGCGATCACGCCGCCGGCGGCCATACCGAACCAGGGCAGCCAGCCGAATTTGGTGTAGAGCAGCAGCGTCGCATAGGCGCCGATGCCGAAGTAGAGCGCATGGCCAAGCGAAATCTGCCCGCAATAGCCCGAGAGAATGTTCCAGCTCTGCGAGAGCGCCGCATACATCAGCGTCAGCACGAGCATGTTTTGGATGTAGACGTCCTTGACGACCAGAGGCAGGCAGGCGACGGCCGCCGCAACGCAGACCGCGATGATCAGATTGTTGCGCCGCGCGCTTTCGTAGGTCGAGGCGGCCATCACAGCGACCC
>CAMFKC010000486.1 GCA_945956975.1 uncultured Methylocystaceae bacterium
AGCTCAGCGGAATGTTCACCGCCCCCGAGAGGCGGACGAGGACGAGCCCTTGCGCAATCGACCACAGGAAATAGGGCCACACGATCGTGTGCAGCTTGTCGCGCAGGAACGGCAGCCCGCCCTTCCGCGCGCTGCGTTCGACGTTCAGGCCCGCGAGCAGGAAGAACAGCGGCATGTGGAAAAGGTAGAGCGTGTAGTCGATCGCCTGGATCGCCGGGCTTTCCGGCGCAATGTGCGCGCCGGTCAGGCCGCGCATGGCATGGCCGAACACGACGAGCGTTATGCCGACGCCCTTGGCGCGATCCTGCCAGACTTGCCGTTGCGCGCTCATGCTGCGCCTCCCGGAGGGAGCCTCGCAGCAATCGCCTAACAAGGCGTTGTGAAGAAAGATTGCGGCTTTGTTAACCATGCGCGGATAGCTTGCAGCGCGGCACGTCGCGGCCCGGAGCGCATATGTCGCAAACCATTTCGATGCAGCCCGCACGCCGGCTGACATTCTCCTATCGCAAATTTCTGAACGGCTTCCTCTGGGTGTTCATTTCGCTCGGCTCGTTCAGCTTCATCGAGCCCTCGCCCTACGACATCCTCTCGCTGCTCATCGTGCCGGTCTGGTTCTTCGGCGGCTTCAAGGTGCATCGCAGCGTCGTCCCGCTGGTCTTCGTTCTGTTCCTCTACAACATCGGCGGCTTCTTTTCGCTCGTGCCCTATTTCAACGAGACCGATCCGAAGATCTGGATTTTCTATTCGGTCTATCTCGGGCTGACCGGCATCTTTTTCGCCTTGTTTTTCGCGGAAGATACGCAGAAGCGCGTGGATATCTGCCTCAAGGCCTATCTGGTGAGCTGTCTGTTCGCCGCCACGCTGGCCGTGATCGGCTATTTCGACGTCGCCGACACCGCGAAATGGTTCAGCCCGGAAGGCCGCGCGATGGGTCCGTTCAAGGACCCGAACGTGATGGGTTCCTACACGATCTTCGGCTATATCTACCTTCTGCAATTGCTGCTGCTCGGCAAGGCCAAGCGCCCGATGCTCGCTCTTCTGGGCGCGCTCGTCCTCCTGCTTTCCATCTTCCTGTCGTTCTCGCGCGGTTCGTGGGGCGCGACGGTCATGGCGACGTTGCTCACGACGTTTTTCTGCTATGTCACGGCGACCGACAGGAAGCTCAAGCGGCGCATCGTCATCCTTTTCGTCGCCTTTCTGGCCGCTTCCGCCATCGCCATCGTGGCGGCGCTGTCGATCGACCAGATCAGCGACATGCTCGGCCAGCGCGCGAAGCTGGAGCAGGAATACGATGGCGGCGTCACGGGCCGTTTCGGCAATCAGAAGCGCTCGATCCCGATGCTGCTCGACCGCCCGAACGGCTTCGGCCCCTATCGATTCAATCTCATATTCCAGTTGGAGCCGCACAATTCCTACATCGGCGCCTTCTCGGCCTATGGATGGCTCGGCGGGTTTTCGTTCCTCACGCTCGTCAGCATGACGACCTTCGTCGGCTTCCGCCTCAGCCTGAAGCAATCGCCATACATGCACCAGGCCCAGATCGTCTGGACGGCGTTGTTCATGTTCTTCCTGCAGGCCTTCCAGATCGACATCGACCACTGGCGTTTCGTCTATCTGATGCTGGGAACCCTTTGGGGCCTGGAGACCGCGCGGCGCAGATGGTTGTCCGCCGGATCTCCGCCCCTGGAGGCGCGCGCCGCTCGGTGACGCGCTAGCGGCCGGCGCGCCGCGCGTGCAAGATGACGGGCGCCCCAACCCCGGACCCGTTCATGACCTATCTCTTCGCCGTCGTCGCCGCCCTCATGGGCGCAGCCGGCGTCGCGTCCGCCGCAGCCGCCGCCCATGCCGCCGCAAGCCCGCTTCTGGCGACCATGTCCCAGATGCTGATGATCCATGCCGCCGCCATCATCGGCCTGCTGGCGCTGGGCCGGGGCAGCCCGAACGAGACCTGGTTCTCGGCCGCGGCGGGCCTGATGATCCTCGGCATCGGCCTGTTCGCCGGCGATCTCGCCGCCCGCGTGTGGCTCGGCGGCCGGCTTTTCCCGTTCGCAGCGCCGCTCGGCGGCGGCCTGACCATCGCATCCTGGCTGGCCGCGGCCGCCGTTTCGGTTGGCGCGATCGTCAGGGCCTAGTCGGCGCAGGCAATGGGAGCTCCTCAGCGGCGCTAACCCTCGCGAGCCATACCGCGGCGCAGCAAAGGAAATCCATGGTCAGGCTTGGCATTTGCGTAGTATGCAAGCATGCCGCGCGACCGCCGCACGAGGAAACGATGAGCTTGAGAACTTTGATTTCGGCCGCGTCCGCCGCGGCCGTGCTGACGGCGAGCGCAGCCGCCGCGCAGGATGCGCCGCGGCGTCCCCCCATCAGCGTGACCGTCGCGCAGGCTGGCGTCGCGGCCCTGCCCTACGAGATCGAAGCCATCGGCTCGGTGCAGGCGATCGCCAGCATCCAGTTGCGCAGCCGCGTCGACGCGCAGGTCGAATCCATCGCTGTGCCTGATGGCGCGACCGTCAAGCAGGGCGACGTTCTGGTGCGGCTCGACTCCCGCCAGGTTGCTGCGCAACTGAAGCAGGCGCAGGCCCAGCTTGCGCGCGATCAGGCGCAACTCGAGCAGAACACCCGCGACGTCAATCGCTACACCGAACTCGTCGAGAAGAAGTCGACCCCGATCCTCAACCTCGACAACGCCAAGACGGCCACGCTCGCCACCAAGGCGCAGATCGCCGGCGACGAGGCCGCGATCGAGAACCTGAAGGTGCAGCTCTCCTACTACACGCTGACGGCGCCGGTCTCCGGCAAGGTGGGCACCTTCTCGCTGCGCGCCGGCAACATGGTGCGCGCCAACGACAACACCGCCACCGGCGTGCTGGTGACGATCAACCAGATCTCGCCGATCTATGTCGCGCTCTCGATCCCGCAGCGCTACCTGCCGGACCTGCGCGACGCCGTGAAGGGCGCCGGCGCAGGCGTCGCCGCGCGGCCGCAGGGCCAGTCGCGCTGGATCGACGGCAAGATCGCCGTCCTCGACAATACGATCGACCCGGCGACCGGAATGCTCGTCGCGCGCGCGGAATTTCCGAACAAG
>CAMFKC010000487.1 GCA_945956975.1 uncultured Methylocystaceae bacterium
CATGAACGCCGAGCGGATGCGGCAGGTGACCTTCGGCGATTGCGCCGACCTGGAAGGCGGGACGCCGTTCCGCACCATCCATTTCGATCTGGAGCCGCCATTCGACCGCGACATCGGCTTTTCGCGCAAGAGCGACCGTTTCCCCTACGTGCCCGACGACGATTCGCGGCTTGCCGAACTCTGCTACGAGGCGTTCAACATTCAGGCCAATGGCCTACGCCAGAGGCTCGAAGGCGCCAAGACGAACAAGATCGTCATCGGCGTGTCGGGCGGCCTCGATTCCACGCAGGCGCTTCTTGTCGCCTGCACGGCGTTCGACCAGTTGAAACTCCCGCGCGAAAATATTCTGGCCTACACCCTGCCGGCCTTCGCGACCTCCTCGACGACCAAGGGCAACGCCTGGGCGCTGATGCGCGCGCTCGGCGTCAGCGCGGCCGAGATCGACATGACGCCGGCCTGCAAGCAGATGCTCGCCGATCTCAACCATCCCGCCGCGCGCGGCGAGCCGGTCTACGACGCCACCTACGAGAACGTGCAGGCGGGCGCCCGCACCTCCCTGCTGTTCCGGCTCGCCAACCAGCACGGCGGCATCGTGCTCGGCACCGGCGACCTCTCCGAACTCGCGCTCGGCTGGTGCACCTATGGCGTCGGCGACCAGATGGCGCATTACAACGTCAACGCCTCCGTGCCGAAGACGCTGATCCAGCATCTCATCCGCTGGTGCGCCGCCGACCGCCGCTTCGGCGCCGAGGCCGCGCCCATACTCGAGGCCATTCTCGCCACCGAAATTTCGCCGGAACTCGTGCCCGGCAACGCCGGCGACGTGCCCGCGCAACTGACGGAAGATTTCGTCGGCCCCTACGCGCTGCAGGATTTCAATCTCTACTGGATCACCCGCTACGGCTTTGCGCCGCGCAAGGTCGCCTTCCTGTCATGGCGCGCGTGGCATGACGCGGGGCGGGGTTCCTGGCCGCCCAACATTTCGGCAGACAAGAAAGTGGCCTACGATCTCGCCACGATCAAGAAATGGCTCGGCGTGTTTCTGAAGCGCTTTTTCGAAACCAGCCAGTTCAAACGCTCGGCCATGCCGAATGGCCCGAAAGTCTCGTCCGGCGGCTCGCTGTCGCCCCGCGGCGACTGGCGCGCGCCCTCGGATTCGAGTGCTGCGGCCTGGCTTGCGGACCTCGACCGGATTCCGTGAGAGGTCGCCTTGACCGGCGCCGGATAGTGCACTCAAGTACAATATCGGTTTGCGTGCGCCAGCGTTTCAATGGCGTCACGAAGAGGGTCGCCTATATGTCGCCGGGAATGCCCGGCGATGTCGGGCAAACCCCGCAGGAGGACGCCTGATGGCGATGACGATGACGGGGGAAGTGGACCTTCCCGCGACCCGACAGGTCGTGTGGGAAGCGCTCAACGACCCCGAGGTTCTGAAAGCATGCATTCCCGGCTGCCAGTCGCTCGACAAGGTCGGCGATTCGCTGCAGGCCGTGGCGAAGGTGAAGGTCGGCCCCGTCGCCGCCACCTTCAAGGGCAAGGTCGACCTGCTCGATCTCGATCCGCCCAACGGCTATCGCATCGCCGGCGAGGGCGAGGGCGGCGTCGCGGGCTTCGCCAAAGGCGGCGCGACCGTCAAGCTCTCGGACATTCCGGAAGGCACCAAGCTCGCCTACGATGTCGAGGCGCAGGTCGGCGGCAAGCTCGCCCAATTGGGCGCCCGCCTGATCGATGGCGTGGCCAAGAAGATGGCCGATCAGTTCTTCACCGATTTCGCTGCCGCGGTGGCCAAGCAGCAGGGCGTCGAGCCCATCGCCGCGGCGCCTGCGTCCGCGCCGGAGCCGGCGCCGGCCGCACAAGCGCAACAACAAGAAGCGCAGGGGCTGCTGCAGCGCCTGATCGCATGGTTCATGGGGCTCTGGAGGTAAACGCACATGACAAAAGTGAGTTTGACGGTGAACGGCAAGGCGGTGTCGGGCGATGTCGATCCGCGCACGCTGCTCGTTCATTTCATTCGTGACAACCTGCGCCTGACCGGCACGCATGTCGGCTGCGACACCAGCCAGTGCGGCGCCTGCGTCGTGCATATCGACGGCCAGGCCGTGAAGTCCTGCACCACGCTTGCCGTTTCGGTGGACGGCTCGTCCGTGACCACCATCGAGGGCCTCGCCCAGGGCGGCAAGCTGCACCCGATGCAGGAAGCCTTCCGCGAGAACCACGGCCTGCAGTGCGGCTTCTGCACGCCGGGCATGATCATGTCGGCCGTCGACATTGTGAACCGCAAGGGCTCGAACCTCGACGAAGCGACGATCCGTCACGAGCTGGAAGGTAACATCTGCCGCTGCACCGGCTACCACAACATCGTGAAGGCGATAGCCGACGGCGCAGCCGCCATGGGCGGACAGAAGGCAGCCGCGGAATAAGACGCAACCGGGAGGAAGCATCATGACCGATTCTGGTATCGGCGCCCCCGTGCGCCGGAAGGAAGATTTCCGCTTCATCACAGGGCAGGGCCGCTACGTCGACGACATCAATCGTCCGGGCCAGGCGCACGCCTATTTCCTGCGCTCGCCCCATGCACACGCGAAGATCAAGTCGATCGACCTCGCCGAAGCCAGTGCGGCGCCGGGCGTCGTCGCGATCTTCACCGGCGAGGACATCGCGGCCGACAAGGTCGGCGGCCTGATCTGCGGCTGGGCGATCTTCAACAAGGACGGCTCGCCGATGCGCGCCGGCGCCCATCCCGCGCTCGCGCACGGCAAGGTGCGCTACGTCGGCGATCACGTCGCCGTCGTCATCGCCGACACGCTCGCCCAGGCGCGCGACGCCGCGGAGCTGATCAACGTCGACTATGAAGTCCTGCCGGCCGCGGCCGACATGGTCGCCGCCCGCAAGCCCGGCGCGCCGACGATCCATGACGAAGCGCCTGACAATCAGTTCTATGACTGGGAGCTCGGCGACAAGGCCGGCACGGACGCGGCCTTCGCCAAGGCCAAGCACGTCACCAAGCTCGACATCGTCAACAACCGCCTGATCCCTGTCTCTTATACACATCTGACGCTGCCGACGATATGCAGTGTGTA
>CAMFKC010000488.1 GCA_945956975.1 uncultured Methylocystaceae bacterium
TTCCTGCCCCGTATGCCGCTCCGTGCGCCGCTCGATCGTGCCGGTCGGGGCAGGGTCTCGCTGTGCGGCGACGGCGGGCGGCTTGTAGGCCTCGATTCTCGCCACGGCGCGCGGCCAGCCGCCGTTGGGATCGCCGTAGCGCCAGACATAAAAGCTCGCGCCGACCGCCGCGACGCCGATCAGCGAATAGGCGACGCCGGCCAGCGAAAGACGAAATCCGGAAGTCGGCGGGGAGAAGCGGGACGAGGATCCGCCGCGCGGCCGTTCGCCTGCCTGCGGCATTCCAAGGGGTTGGTGGAGTTCGTCCGACATTCGCCGCTCTTGCGCCTCCGTCCGCGCCAGCGCGTGAAGGGTTCGCGGCGAATCACCGCGCGAATCATACGCCCGGCCGACATTCTGGTCATGCCGGCCGGGCGCGTCGAGACGTGTTGCGCGCGTGTTTGCGCGAGATCAGTTCTTCTTGTCGCCGCCAGGCGCCGCTTCCGGAGCCTTTGCGTCCGGAGCCTTGACCTCAGGCGTCTTGGCGTCGGGCGCTGCGCCGTCGGTCTTGGTTTCGGCCGGCGCGGGCGCCTTCTGGGCGAGCTGCTGGGCGTTCTTGATGCCGCGCAGCAGTTCGTCGGCCGCGATCAGCTGCTTGTCCTTGGCCGGATCCGGCGGGACATAAGCCTGGGAACCGTGCTCCTCGGTGTTCTTGTCGCCGTTCTGCAGATGGCCCTTGAGCGAGGCTTCGCCCTTCAGGTCGTCCTTGCCCTTCAGTTCGTCCGGCACGTCCTGCAGCACGAGGATGTCGGGCTCGATGCCCTTGGCCTGGATCGAGCGGCCCGACGGCGTGTAGTAGCGCGCCGTGGTGAGCCGCAGCGCGCCGTTGTTCTGGCCGAGCGGGATAATGGTCTGCACCGAGCCCTTGCCGAACGAGCGCGTGCCGATCAGCGTCGCGCGCTTGTGGTCCTGCAGCGCGCCGGACACGATTTCCGACGCCGAGGCCGAGCCGCCGTTGATCAGCACAACCACGGGCTTGCCCTTGGAAATGTCGATCGGACGCGCGTTGTAGCGCTGCGTCTCGTCGGCGTTGCGGCCGCGCGTCGAGACGATCTCGCCGCGCTCGAGGAAGGCGTTCGAGACCGCAACGGACTGATCGAGCAGGCCGCCGGGATTGTTGCGCAGGTCCAGGATATAGCCCTTGAACTTGTCGGCCGGGATTTCCTGCTGGAACTTCTGCATGGCGGCCTTCAGGCCGTCATAGGTCTGCTCGTTGAACTGCGTGATCCGGATGTAGCCGATGTCGTCGCCTTCCTTGCGGGAGCGAACCGACTTGATCTGGATGACGGCGCGCGTGAGCTTGACGTCGAGCTTCTTCTTTTCCTTGCCGCGCAGGATGGTCAGCGTGACGGGCGTGTTGACAGCGCCGCGCATCTTGTCGACGGCCTGGTTGAGCGTCATGCCCTGCACGGTCTCGCCGTCGATCGCGGTGATCAGATCGGCGGCCAGGATGCCGGCGCGCGAGGCGGGCGTGTCGTCGATCGGGGTCACGACCTTCACGACGCCGTCTTCCTGCGTCACCTCGATGCCGAGGCCGCCGAATTCGCCGCGTGTCTGGACCTGCATGTCGCGGAACGACTTGGCGTCCATGTAGCTCGAATGCGGATCGAGCGAGGTCAGCATGCCGTTGATGGCCGATTCCACCAGTTTCTGGTCGACGGGCTTCTCGACGTAATCGGTCCGCACCTTTTCGAAGACGTCTCCGAACAGGTTCAGGCTGCGATAGGTGTCGGAGATGGCCGCGGACGCGGGCCGGCCGAGAATGTCGATTTTCTGAGCGACGCCGAACGTCGCGGCGCCCATGACGGCGCCCAGCAGCACGTAGTTCACTTTGCGCATCATCCACGAACCTTTTTCAAATCAGGCTTGGACCACCAAGGCCCCGGGTCAATCGGGGCGCCGTCTTTTCTGAACTCAACATAGAGGATGGGCTGGCTTGCGCCAATGGCGACGGCCGAAGCCGTGCGCGTTGAGCCGTCTCCCATGACCCCGACGGGCTCGCCCGAAAGGACGAATTGCCCGACGGCTACGTTCACCCGCTCCATCCCCGCCAGGACTATATAGTAGCCGTCCCCGGCGTTGACGATGAGCAACTGCCCATAAGTTCTGTAGGGGCCGGCATAGAGCACCCATCCGTCCG
Source organism: uncultured Methylocystaceae bacterium (assembly GCA_945956975.1). Lineage (GTDB taxonomy): Bacteria > Pseudomonadota > Alphaproteobacteria > Rhizobiales > Beijerinckiaceae > JAJXWB01. The sequence goes on from CAMFKC010000488.1 coordinate 2,180, forward strand.
CCGGCGAGACGACGGTCGCGCGCGGCCTGACCCCGATGGAAATGCCTTTTTCGGCGCTGCCGAAGGCGTCCGACGCGCCGTAGGTCTTCACGATTTCGCCATTGGTCGGCAACGGCAGCTTGCCGCGCGCCTTTGAGAAGGCGATCGCCGGGGTCAGCCGGGCGGGGTCCTTGTAGGGCGAGGCCTCGATGCGGGCCTGCTGCTCCTGCGTTTCCAGCGCCGCCTGCTTCTTCCGTTCCTCGTCGTATTTTCGCGCCTCGTCGGCGGCCTTGCGGGCGGATGCGCTGTCTCGCTCCATTTTGGCGATCAGGTCTTTGAGGCTGGTCGCCTGGCTGGCGAGTTCCGCCGCGCGCTTCTGCTCGACATCCAGGGCGCTCTGGGCTTCGCCGAGCGTCTTCTGGCGGGTCTCGACCAGCGCGGCGAGTCGCGCGCGCTCGTTCTGCAGGCCTTGCTGCTCGCGCGCGAGATTGTCCTTCTCCGTGGCGATGGACTTCCGCAGGGTCACGAGATCGTTGAGGTCGCTGGCGAGCGCCTCCGTCTCGGCGCGCAATTGCGGCAGCACGGCTCCGAGCGTCATCGACGCCCGGATGGCCCGCAGCACGTCCTCGGGTTGCACCAGCAGGGCGGGCGGGGTGCGATGCCCCATCCGCTGCAGCACTGCCAGCACCTCGGCCACCACGTTGCGGCGTCCGTCGAGCGAGTGGCGGATGGCTTCTTCGCTGCCGGTCAGCCGGTCGAGGCGGGCTTCGACCTTCGCCATCCGGTCGTCGGCCTCTGAAACCTTGGCGCCGGCGTCGAGCAACGCGGCGTTCAGGCGCGCGCGGTCCTCGCGGATGAAGTCAATTTCGGCGCGGATTTTCGCGCGCTGCTCCGCCGACGAAGACAGCGTGTCTTCCACGC
>CAMFKC010000489.1 GCA_945956975.1 uncultured Methylocystaceae bacterium
CCGCAATCCTCACCCTCATCCTCGCCCGCTCGGCGTCACGGCGGTCCGTAGCGGTCACATCTCACTAGCCGAGGCGCCTCGCTTCGCTCGCGTCCTTGCGAGCGGAGCGAAGCAATCCAGAGCCGGCCCTGCACCCTGGATTGCTTCGTCGCTTCGCTCCTCGCAATGACGCCGGTCGAAACGATCCGCCGAACGATACGAAAGGAATATGACCATGAAGACCTATCGCATCGCCGCGATCCCCGGCGACGGCATCGGCACGGAAGTCGTCGACGCCGGCGTGGAAGTCCTGAAGGCGCTGGCCAAGCGCGACGGAAATTTCGCCTTCCAGTTCGATCATTTCGACTGGGGCGGCGAGTACTACAAGAAGCATGGCCGCATGATGCCGGAGGACGGCCGCGCGCAGATCAAGACTCATGATGCGATCCTGTTCGGCTCGGCGGGCCATCCCGACATTCCCGACCACATCACGCTGTGGGGCCTGCGTCTCGCGATCTGCCAGCCCTTCGACCAATACGCCAACGTGCGCCCGACCCGCATCCTGCCCGGCATCGTTTCGCCGCTGCGCAAGGTGAACGGCCCGGAGCTCGACTGGGTGATCGTGCGTGAAAATTCCGAAGGCGAATATTCCGGCGTCGGCGGCCGCGTGCATCAGGGCCTGCCGATCGAAGCTGCGACCGACGTGTCGATGATGACCCGGGCCGGCGTCAGCCGCATTATCCGCTTTGCGTTCAAGCTGGCGCAATCGCGGCCGCGAAAACTGCTGACGGTCGTCACCAAGTCCAATGCGCAGCGCTACGCCATGGTGATGTGGGACGAGGTCGCAGCAGAGGTCGCGCAGGGATTTCCCGACGTGACCTGGGACAAGATGATCGTCGACGCCATGACCATGCGCATGGTGCTGAAACCCGAAAGCATCGACACCGTCGTCGCCACCAACCTGCACGCCGACATTCTCTCCGATCTCGCCGCCGCGCTGGCGGGCTCGCTCGGCATCGCACCGACGGCGAACCTGAATCCGGAGCGCGAATTCCCCTCCATGTTCGAGCCGATCCACGGCTCGGCGTTCGACATCATGGGCAAGGGAATCGCCAATCCTGTCGGGACCTTCTGGTCTGCCGTGATGATGCTGGAGCATCTCGGCGAGAAGCCCGCGGCCGACCGCCTGATGAAGGCGATCGAACGTGTGACCGCCGACCCCGCGCTGCACACGCCCGATCTCGGAGGCAAGGCGAACACGCGCATGGTGACGGACGCCGTGATCGGCGCCATCGCTGCGGAGAATGCGTGAGCGACTGTCGGCTTGCGCGGTCGCCCTCCCTCCTCTTTACGGGGAGGGCCGGGGTGGGGTTCGGGCCGATGCACGAATGATGTAACGCTATTGGATCGGCGCGAGCCCCATCCCCGCCGCTTCGCGGCGGACCCTCCCCGTAAAGGGGAGGGAGATGCGCCCAACAATTCGTGTCTCGCTTCGCGGAGCGACATTCGGGAGAGACGGTTGACCAACGCCACCACCGCCACGCGCGCAACGCTGCGCAAGCTGTTCGACGCAGCCGTCGCCGCGGCGCATCCGGCGGGTCGGCTGGCGGCCCATCTGCCTGCGCCGCCCAAGGGCCGCATCATCCTGCTGGGCGCCGGCAAGGCGGCGGGCTCGATGATCGCCGCGGCGGAAGCGCATTATCTCGACACGCTCGGCCTCGCCCCCGCGCGGATCGCCGGCCTTGGCGTCGCGCGTCAAGGTTATGGCTGCGCCACGCGCGTCGTTCCCGTCATCGAGGCCGGCCATCCCGTGCCGGACCAGGCGGGCGTGGACGCGACCGCGAAGATCCTCGATCTGGCAAAGAGCGCCGGCCCGGACGATCTCGTGCTCGCGCTTCTCTCCGGCGGCGGCTCCGCCAACTGGATCGCGCCCGCAGGCGCGCTCACGCTCGCCGAAAAGCAGGCGATCACCCGTGCGCTGCTGCGCTCCGGCGCGGTCATCGGCGAGATCAATTGCGTGCGCAAGCATCTCTCGCGCATCAAGGGCGGCCGGCTGGCGGCATTGGCTGCGCCCGCGCGCCTGGTCAGCCTCGCCATTTCCGACGTGCCGCGCGACGAGCCGTCCGCCATAGCGTCCGGCCCGACCGTCCCGGACCCGACCACGCTGGCGGACGCGAAGGCCATCGTCGCGAAATACCGCATCGACCTGCCCGCGAGCGCCAGGGCGCTGCTCGACGATCCCGGAATGGAGACGCCGAAGCCCGGCGACCCTGCCTTTGCCAACGCCTCGTTCGCCATCGTGGCGCGCCCCGCCGATTCGCTTGCGGCCGCCGCCGAGGCGGCAAGGGCAGCGGGTTACGAGCCGGTGTCGCTCGGCGCCGATGTCGAGGGCGAGGCGCGCGAAGTAGCCGCCGCCCACGCGGCCATGGCCAGGAAACTGGCGGCCGAGGGACGGCGCGCCGCGATTCTGTCCGGCGGCGAACTGACCGTGACCATCGCCGGCAAGGGCCGCGGCGGGCCGAACCAGGAATATGCGCTGGCTCTGGCGCTGGCGCTGGATGGCGCGGAAGGCATTGCGGCGATCGCCGGCGACACCGACGGCACCGACGGCGGCGGGGGGGCCGCCACCGACCCGGCCGGCGCCTTCGTGGACGAGACCACGCTGGCGCGAGCCCGCGCAACCGGGTTCGACGCGCGCGCCATGCTCGCCGACAACGATTCGACGGGCATTTTCGAGGGGCTGGGCGACCTGCTCCAGCCGGGGCCCACGCTCACCAATGTCAACGATCTGCGCGTCATCGTGATCGACCCGCCGGGCCGCAGATGACGGAAGGCAACCCTGCCAGTCTCGACAATTCAGGCAAATCAAGGGATAAAGCCGCCTCGCCCGCCGTACCGCGCCATGCCGCTTTTGTGGCGGATTCCTGCGTCATGCGTCCTTCGCTCAAATTCGCAATACCGGTCGCAACGATGATTCGCTCCCTTGGTATTCTGACGCTGACCGCAGCCGGCCTTGCCGCCACGCCCGCGGCGGCCGATTTCCGCCTGTGCAACAACACGACCAATCGCGTGAGCATTTCGCTCGCCTATACCG
>CAMFKC010000490.1 GCA_945956975.1 uncultured Methylocystaceae bacterium
GCAGATCGCGGCCGAGGCTGTCGCGCTCCAGCGCCTCGCCCATCTCGATCCCGTCCACCGTGATCGTGCGGCCGGCGCGGCAAACCTGCTGCCCCTGTAGGCCGACGACGCGCTTCAACAGCGGGACGCCTCGCGCGATATAGCCGCGCTCGACCATGAAGCCGGCGAGCGGTTCGGGCGGCATGATGGCGACCAGCTCGGGCACGTCGATCCGGTCTGCCTGCTCGACGGTGTAGAACCCGACTGGCGCGCTGGCGGTGGCGTTCCAGATGAGCCTCAATGGCGTCTCGACCGCGCTTGAAGCGGCGATGCCGATGACGGCGAGCACCGTCACCGTTAGGGTGCGGCGGCGCGTCATGGGTCGATCCTACGGCGATGAAGCCAAGCGGCGTGTCGCTCGGGCGTGTAGGCGTGCGGCTCCAGATTGGCGGTCAAACGGTTGTGGACGTGCCGCCAATGCTCCGGCGAGGCGTCGGCCGGATCGAGGCCGAGCGCATCCACGGCGTCGATAGCGGCAAGCGCACGCTGCACCTTCGGCCAGCCGTCGAGGCGCAACAGGATTTCGCCGCCGGGGCGCACGAACGGCAATGTCTGGAACGGCTCGCCCCGGCCGATGGCGCGCACAATGTCGATGCGCGAAACGACAGTGCCGTGCTCGCCGCTCGCCCATCGCACGAAGGCAAAGACGCTGCCCGGCGCGAAGCCGACGACGCTGCGGCGGCGGTCGATGATCTGCTCGTAGCTCTTGCGGCCGAAGCGTATCCAGTGCTCGACCTTGCGTTTCTCGAAGGTCAGCTCGACCAATGTGGTAAAGGGCGCAGGTCCGTCCGGCAGCGGACGGCCGTGCGCGCTGCGGTGGGCGCGGCGGGTCATTGTGCGTCTCCGGCGATGTGCTGGTGGGGTGCGCGCGCGTGCGCTGCGTCAACGGCGGGCGTCATGGCTCGCCGCTCCCGGCAGAACCGGCACCACGCTTCGCCTTCGCGCGCGTCAAAGAAAAAGAGTTAGCTGGGGTAACTGTTTCTGTTCTCGTCGCGTGTGGAGCAAGCGCCTCTTGCCATACCGTGAACGGTGATCTGACCGGCTCATGCCGGTCCACCACCAACCGGAATGGAGAGAGACGATGGACTACTTTGCAGGACTGGATGTTTCCCTTGAGATGACAAGCATCTGCATCGTGGATGCTGACGGGGCCGTGATGAAGGAGGCGAAAGTTGCTTCCGAGCCGGACGACCTCGTCGCGTTCTTCGGGCAATGCGGTATGGCGATGAAGCGGATCGGCCTGGAGGCCGGCGCTCCGTCGCAATGGCTTTACGGAGGAATGGCCGAAGCCGGTCTGCCGGTCGTGTGCATCGAGACGCGCCATGCCAAGGCGGCGCTGTCGGCGATGCCGAACAAGACCGATCGCAACGACGCGCGCGGGATCGCCAACATCATGCGCACCGGCTGGTTCCGCGCCGTGCATGTGAAGACGCAGACCGCGCAGGAACTGCGCTTCCTGCTGGTGGCCAGGCAGACGCTGGTGCGCAAGCTGATGGATATCGAACTGGCGATCAGAGGCATGCTGCGCAGCTTCGGCCTGAAGATGGGCGTGGTCTCCAAGCGCAACTTCGAAGCGCGCGTTCTGGAACTCGCCGGCGATCGTGCGATGCTGATGCGGGCGCTCACCCCGATGCTGAAAGCGAGACGCGCCTTGGCTCTCGAATATACCAACCTGCAAAAGGCGGCGACGGACTTCGCCCGTGACGACGATGTGTGCCGCCGGCTGATGACCGTTCCCGGCGTCGGCCCCATCGTGGCGCTGACCTATCGTGCGACCATCGACGTGCCCTCGCGGTTCCGGCGCTCCAAATCGGTCGGGGCGCATCTTGGGCTGACACCGCGCGCTCACCAGTCTGGCGAGGTCGACTGGACCGGGCGCGTCTCCAAGAGCGGCGATGCGATGGCACGGGCGGCGCTTTACGAGGCCGCGCACATCCTGCTCATCCGTGTGAAGCGCTGGTCGTCGCTCAAGGCATGGGGCATGCGGCTGGTGAAGAACCGGGGGCACAAGCGGGCCGTCACCGCGCTTGCGCGCCGGATGGCCGTGCTCATGCACCGCATCTGGGTCGAAGGAACCACCTTCATATGGAAAACGGGTGACGGCCAGGCAATCGCGCAGAGGCCGATACCCGCTGTTTAAGGGCGTCTGCCTGTCATCCACATGGATGCCGGCTGACGTAGGTTGCGAGTTCCGCCGCGGCGGAGAGATGTCCCCCGAGGGGACGAGGGTTCGGGTGAGACCGTCGAGACTCTTGTCCGCATCGCACCTTGCGACAGCGAGGACGCGAGTTAGCTTGGCCGCCCGACCTTCCGATCCCTGCTTGTGGCGATCCTGATATCGACCACGGAAAGAAGCGTGAGCCGCTCGGGGTGATGTCGATGATCCGCTCATGGCGTGTCCTCCGGCTCGATGCCTGGAATCCACGGAAGACGGACAGGTCGGGATGGCTCTTTCGCAGCGTGTTGCGAACGCGCACGATCATTGGCAAGATGATCGCGGGTGGCACTGGGCGCGTGCTTCACACCCACAGAAACAGTTAAAGAAGATTCTCTGTTAGATAAGTTAGCGGTCGGATTCCGCTTTTCAGGCCAAAGCGTTAGCTGCGGTTCGTGCGCCTGATCTGCCGATAGTGGTGCGCCTGATCTGCCGATACCCCGTGCGCCTGATCTGCCGATGGCATTAACAGGGTTATCAACAGTGCCTGTTGATAGGTTTTCGGGGCGGATGCGCAGCAGCTCGCGGCCGTCTTCCCGCTCGATCTGGAGCAGGTAGCCGGGAAGTTGCTGGCGGGCCGCGATCCGGCGCAGGTCGAGCGCGAAGTCGGACGGCCGCGCGAGACTCCCGGATTTCTGGTGAAGGTGCGCGACCTCGAAAATCCAGCCGTGGCGCTGGTGCCCGGCGTGCTTTCTGGCGACGCGGTAAAGCCAACGCTCGATGCCGCCAGTCAGCCGGAAATAGGCCGGGTCGATTGTCAGGACCAGCGAGCGGTCGATGACGCTGTTGTAGAACCATTCGGGCAGGACGAACTCCA
>CAMFKC010000491.1 GCA_945956975.1 uncultured Methylocystaceae bacterium
GCGCTGCGCAACGTGGAGCGCCATGCAGAGGCGACTAGGATCCGGATCGCAGCCAGCCTCGATGAAGGGCAGATCACGATCGAAATCGTCGACAATGGCCGCGGATTTGATCCGGATGCGTCAAATCCGGGCCATTACGGGCTTGCGGGCATGGCGGAACAGGCCCAAATGGTCGGCGGAAATTTGACCATCCAAACGAGCCCCGGCCAGGGCGCGCGCCTCACGATCCGCGCGCCGCTCGTTCATCAGGAGCGATAGAATGCCCGGGACGGAGACCGGCAAGCCACCGACGCGCGTCATGATCGTGGAAGATCAGCAACTGATCCGCCGCGCCTTCAAGACGATGCTGTCGCTGGAGCCCGATCTCGACGTCGTGGCCGAAGCCGGCGACGGTCTCGAGGCCGTGCGTCTGGCCAAACTGACCCGGCCAGAGGTGATCCTCATGGATCTGCAGATGCCCCGCCTCGGCGGCGTCGCCGCCACGCGCCAGATCCTCGCCGAGCTGCCGGACACGCGCGTCGTCGTGCTCACCACCTTCGACACCGACGAGATCGTGCTGGACGCGCTTTCGGCCGGCGCCGTCGCCTATCTCCTGAAGGATGCGGCGGAGGCCGACATTCTCGCCACAATCCGCGGCGAGACGCGGCTCTCCCCTTCCGTCGCCGCCACGGTGATCGGCGCCGTTCGGCGAACGCACAGGCCCGAACCGACGACGTCCGCGGACGACAGGGTAGAAGCGCTGACCGAACGCGAGGAGGCGATACTGAGGCTCGTCTCGGCCGGGCGCAGCAACAAGGAGATCGCTCGGGAACTCGATCTCGCCGAGGGCACGGTCAAGAACTATGTCAGTCGCATCATGGACAAGCTCAATGTGCGTTCACGCACAGAGCTCGCCATCAAGGCGGTCCGCGCCGGCCGAAAGTGACCAAGGTCATATGCCGGCAGTGACGCCGGTCAGATGTATACATATGAACTAGGTGAGATTGAGAGCGCGACGTTCACGAAAGGACGCCGGCCAATGTTCAATCCCACTTCACGGGCGAGCGATGCCGCACGCCACGACTTCGAAAAGAACCTGCCCCGCGAGGCGATCCCGCTTGCGATCGCGATCGTCACCGACGATCACGCAACCGCGCAGGCGCTCGTCACCGCCTGCGAGTTCATGCCGTCCTTCAGCTGCCGTGTCCGTGTGGACGCGTTGCGCGACAACCCTGCCCCTTTGCGCGCTGCGCCCGATGAAGTGCTGATCATCGACGCCGCAAACGCGCTGGATCGCCGCATCGATCCGGCTTGCTTTCCAGGTTCGCCGTGCGTCCTGATCCTGCACGCGACCGGCGCGACAAGCGAGCCGGCCACGAGCGCCGCCCACGCGCGGCTCCTGTTCGAGAACCTGTCGCCTGCGGCATTGGAACTGGCCGTTCACAGCGCGCAGCAGAACTGCCGCGCGCTGACGCTGGCCCAGCGCCGCAGCGAAGCGCTGGAAGTCGCGGCGATCGCCGCACGCGAGGGGCAGCGCCGCATTCTCGAAGAGATCGGCCCGATCGCGCATGCGCTCGAGGGCCTGCTCGAGATCGTGAGCGCGGACGCCGAATCCGCGGGCGCGGAGCCTCCCGCGCAATTCGGCCTGCTGCGCAACTGGACGCGCGATCTCGTCGGCGCCGTCCGCCGTCATCAGGATGCTGCGGCCGCGCCAGCCGACATGCGGGCGGACCTCGGTGTGATTGTCGACGATTGCCTCGCGCTGTTCCGCAGCAAGTGCACGGACCTCGGCCATGCGGTCGTGTTCTCCAACCCGCCCGAGTCCGTCATGGTGGCGGCCAACGGACGCCGCCTCGATGGCGCCGTCCGTGATCTTCTGGAGAGCATCATCGAGCGCGAGGCGCGCGGCAGGCTGATCGATGTCGTCCTCTGGCGCTCGATGGATCAGGCGCGGCTCGCTATCGTCGCCGGCCCGCTGGCGCGCCGCGGCGCGGCGGAGGAGGAGACCGGCCTCCCGCCGGCGGTCCGGCCGGCGAGCGCGGCGGACACGCGCTTTGTCGGCGCGCTCGCCCGCTTGCGCGAACTGGGCGCGGTCGTGGAGACAAGTTGCGCAAATCTCTCCGGCTCGAGCCTGCTCGTGTCGTTGCCGGCCGCCTGACTAGAGGCTGCGGCGCACGATATCCGCGCCCATGGACTCGAACAGTCCAGCCACGCCTTCCCCCGTGCGCGCGCTCGTGCGCACGACATCATCAGGCGCGAGTCCTGCGCCGGAAAAGGCGGCAGGCTCCAACTCCGCGAGATCGATCTTGTTGACGATCACGCGCAAGGGCCGCCCCGGAAAGGCGTCGGCGAAACCGGCGGCGAGCCGGGCGGCCTTGGCGAGCGTCGCGGGCCGCGTGGCGTCGGAGACGATCAGCGCGCCAGACGCGCCCTTGATGTAGACGGTCTCGAAAATCTTCGCGCCGAAATCGCCGTCGGTGTCCCACAGCATCAGCTTCAGGATACGGCCGTCGGCAAGCATGATTTCGTGCGAGAGGATGTCGACGCCGATCGTCGACTTGTATTCGCCCTCGAACCTGTCGAACACGAAGCGTCGCGCCAGCGACGATTTGCCGACGCCGATCTCGCCAAGCAGCATGACTTTGGCTGACAGGCTCACAGGCGCGGCTCGTCCGCAGGCGCGAGCTCGAAGGTCACGCGCCGGTCGCGCGGATCGGTTTCGGCGCCGCCGGAGGAAAAGCCCGGACGCGTGAGTATGCGCAGCCGCGACGCGTCAACGCCTAGCGCCGTGATGAGCGCCGCCACGGCGTCGGCGCGCGACTGGCCGATCACGAGATTGCGTTTCTCGCCGCCGGTCGCATCGGTGTAGCCGATCACCCGCAGCGCCAAATCGTTGTCCTTCAGCGCCCCGGCGATGTCGGCCGCGCGCTTCTCGGCCAGTGCGCGGTCGGCGAAGACATCGACTTTCGAAAAATAGATCGCGCTGTCCGCCAGCATGGCGATCAGTTTTTCGCGCGGCGTGCGCGCGGCGGACTGCGACAGCGCGGAGAGACGTTCGGATATCGCTTTCGTCTCGGCGCGCAGGGCGGT
>CAMFKC010000492.1 GCA_945956975.1 uncultured Methylocystaceae bacterium
GTCTTTCGCGATGAAGGCGCGCAGGTTTTCGAGATCGTCCAGCGCCAGCTCGGACCAGACTATGTTCACGCCTTGCGCGCCCGCGGCCGTTTTGCCGGGGTCCTGTCATCCCACGCGCCGACCCAGGCCTTGACCCGATCATGCGGCACGCTGCCGTCCTGCTCGATCGACCTGATTGCCGCCCTCACGCCGGCGACCTGCCATTCGTTGGCGTCGAGGTATTCGCGGATGGCCTCGGCGGCGAGAAAAGAGCGGCTTCGGCCCGTGCTTTCGGCAAGCGCCTCGAGCCGTTCCTTCTGATCGTCATCGACGCGAATGCTGAGCGTCGTCGTCGACATTGGCCCTCCTGTGGTCTCTTGTGTACAATCTAGCACATCGAAGTCTTCGATCAACCAGTCCCGCTCATATCGGGATTTCCGTTCTCCCCCGTCCTGCGCTAAACCCTCCCGAAATCAGGAGGTCCCGCCCATGCCCGCGCATCTCTACGCCCAGCTTTCGTCCCGCTTCCCCTCGCGCGAAAAGATCGCGTTCGAGACGCAGGATGGCGCGCTGCATAGCTACGCCGACGTCGAGGCGGGCGCGGCGCGGATGGCCGGCGCTCTCGTTTCGCTGGGCGTGAAACCCGGCGACCGCGTCGCAGTGCAGATCGAGAAGTCGCTGGCGGCCGTGCTGCTCTATCTCGGCTGCGCGCGCGCCGGCGCGGTCTTCCTGCCGCTGAACACCGCCTATACGCCCGCCGAGATCGAATATTTCCTGACCGACGCCGAGCCGACGGTGTTCGTCTGCGATCCCGCGCGCAAGGACTCGCTCGCCGGCGCATCGAGCGCCGCGAAAGTCGCGCATGTCGAGACGCTGGACGCGAACGGCAAGGGCTCGCTGGCCGATCGCGCAGCGTCAATGCCGGGCACATTCGCCGACGTCGAGCGCGGGCCCGACGATCTCGCTGGCATCCTCTACACGTCCGGCACGACCGGCCGCTCCAAGGGCGCGATGATCACCCAGGAGAACCTCGCCTCCAATGCACGCTCGCTCGTGGAAGCCTGGCGCTTCACCAGTGACGACGTGCTGATCCATGCGCTGCCGATCTATCACACGCACGGTCTCTTCGTGGCGATCAACGTGCTGCTGATGGCGGGCGGAAAGATGATCTTCCTGCCGAAATTCGACGGCGAGCAGGTCATGTCCTACATGCCGCGCGCGACCAGCCTGATGGGCGTGCCGACCTTCTACACGCGCCTCCTCCAGCATCCCGGCCTGACGAAGGACGCGACCGCGCACATGCGGCTGTTCATCTCGGGTTCCGCGCCGCTGCTCGCCGAGACGCACCGCGAGTTTTCCGCGCGCACGGGACAGCAAATCCTCGAGCGCTACGGCATGACCGAGACCAACATGATCACGTCGAACCCCTACGACGGCGACCGCGTGCCGGGCACCGTCGGCTTCCCGCTGCCGGGCGTCTCGCTGCGCATCGCCGATCCCGAGACCGGCGCACATCTGGCGCAGGGCGAGATCGGCATGATCGAGGTGAAGGGCCCGAACGTGTTCAAGGGCTATTGGCGGATGCCGGAGAAGACCGCCGCGGAGTTCCGGCCGGACGGCTTCTTCATCACCGGCGATCTCGGCATGATCGACAAGCGCGGCTACGTGCACATCGTCGGGCGCGGCAAGGATCTCGTCATCACCGGCGGCTTCAACGTCTATCCGAAGGAGATCGAGACGGAGATCGACGGCATGCCCGGCGTGGTGGAAAGCGCCGTGATCGGCGTGCAGCATCCCGACTTCGGCGAGGGCGTGACAGCGGTGGTGGTGCGCGCGAAGGGCGCGACGATTTCCGAGAAGGACATTTCCTCCGCGCTCGAAGGCAAGCTCGCGAAATTCAAGCAGCCGAAGAAGGTCATCTTCGTCGACGACCTGCCGCGCAACACGATGGGCAAGGTGCAGAAGAACGTGCTGCGGGAGACGTACAAGGGGATTTATTCGTAAGCCGGAATTCGTCGTCCTCCAAGAATCCTCATGCTGAGGAGGCTGCGCAGCAGCCGTCTCGAAGCATGGCCGGGACAAGAATGCGCGCTTTGCCACCCTTCGGGACGCGCCTTGCAGGCGCTCCTCAGGGTGAGGATCCGAGTGGAAGGAGCGCGCTAACCAACCATTCACCACGTTCCTTCGCGCGGCATTAGCATTAACGCGCCACAGTGCAGCTCCCGGCCGGGTTCGAGAGTCTGCAATGTCCGCGTATCAATCCCTGGCCGGCGCGTCCGCGCTCGCGCTGCTGCTCGCCTCCCCCGCCCTCGCCGATGAAGCGCCCGCGCAGGGCTGGACGATCACGCTCAAGGCAAACGGCGGCATATCGCCGGCGTGGGAGGGCTCGAAGGACCTTTCGCCCTATCTTCTGCCGGGCCTCAGCGTGCGCCGCGCGGGCAGCCCCGTGACCTTTGCCGCGCCAGACGATTCGCCGGGCTTCGCGCTGTTCGACGAGAACTGGCTGCGCGCGGGCGTGGTGGGCCGGTTGAAGGGCATGCGCTCGTCCGCCGAGCATTCCGAATTGCGCGGGGTGCACGACATCGACTGGACGATCGAGGCGGGCCTGTTCGCCGAATTCTGGCCGCTCGAAAAACTCCGCGCGCGCATCGAGGCGCGGCATGGGTTTCTCGGCCATAGCGGCAATCTCGTCGATCTCTCGATGGACTGGGTCGAGCGCCACGGACCTTGGACGGTTTCGGTCGGGCCGCGCCTTTCGTTTGGCGACACGCGCTACATGGACAAGCTGTTCGGCGTGACCGCCTACGAAGCGCTGATGAGTGGACGCTATCCCGCCTATCGTGCGGACGGCGGCGCCAAGTCGTTCGGACTTGCGGGGGCGGTGTCCTACGAATGGTCGAAGGCCTGGACCACGACCTTCTACGCCCGCTACAACCGGCTCGTCGGTTCGGCGAGCGAGAGCCCGCTCGTCGCGGCGGCTGGATCGCGCAACCAGGTCACACTGGGCGCGATCGTCGCCTATTCCTTCGACTGGGCGGGCTTTTGAGCGAAGGCCGGACCGCGAGCCTTCAGGCTCGCGGTCCGGCC
>CAMFKC010000493.1 GCA_945956975.1 uncultured Methylocystaceae bacterium
CTGGAATTCGGCGTGATGGGCCTGCGCGTCGAGCACATCGTGGTCATGGGCCACGAGGCCTGCGGCGGCATCAAGGCCTATGCGGAAAACGAAGCCGACCCCTATATGCGCCCACTTTCGCCCGGCGACTTCATCGGCCAGTGGATCAAGCTGATCGCGCCTGCGGCCCATGCGCTGGGCCCCGCGCCGGCGACGCCCGACACCGCCTACGTCGAAAAGCTCGGCCACGAATCAGTCAAGCAGAGCCTCGCCAACCTGCGCACTTTCCCCTGCATCTCCGGCCTCATCGAGAAGGGCCGGCTCTCGTTGCACGGCGCCTATTTCGGCGTGGCGGACGGCAGGCTTCTCGCGCTTGACGAAGCGCGTGGCGTGTTCGAACCGATTGCCGAAGAAGCCTGGCGCGAAGCCTTCGCCGAACCGCGCTTCTGAAGCGCGAGGGCGGGCGCCTCGCCCGCATCCTCGGCGCGCCAGCGGATAGCCACGTCGCCCAGCGCATCCAGCATCGCCTTCAGCTGCACGCCGCGCTTGGTCAACGAATAGCTGACCGTGGGCGGAATCGTCGGTTGGTAGTCGCGCGCGACCAGCCCGTCCGCCTCAAGCCGCTTCAGCCGGTCCGTGAGCATCTTCGGCGAAATATCCGGCAGCAGTTTGCGCAGCTCGCCGAAGCGCAGGATGCCGTGCGTGCGCAGCAGCCAGAGAATGTGAGTCGTCCAGGGCCCCGAGATCTTCTTGAGCACGGAATCGACGGGGCATCCCTCGTCCTTGCATTCGCCGGCCATGCGATCCTCGCAATCGGGAAAGTCAGTATCCCAGAGGTAACTACTTACAAAAAGAAATCAACCCGCCTAGTTCGGTCAGCACAAGCGGCGCAGCGCCGCGCAATGCAGGATCGGATGTCATGGCGAAAATTGCGATTGTCTATTTCTCTGGCTACGGCCACACGGCGAAGCTCGCCGAGGCCGTCGAAAAGGGCGCGGCGTCGGCCGCCGGCGCGAGCGTCGAAATCTTCCGAATCGACGGCGAAGGCAACCTGCCCGACGGCTGGATGGAGAAACTCGCCGCCGCGGACGCCATCGTTTACGGCAGCCCGACCTACATGGGCGGCCCTGCCTGGCAGTTCAAGAAATTCGCCGACGCCACATCCAAGGCCTGGTTCACGCAGGCGTGGAAGGACAAGATCGGCGCGGCCTTCACAAATTCGGCTTCAGTCAACGGCGACAAGGCGATGACCATGTCCTACTTCGTCACGCTGGCCATGCAGCACGGCCAGATCTGGGTCGGCACCGGCCTGATGCCCTCCAACACGAAGGCGCATGGCCCCGACGACGTGAACTGGACCGCCGGACAGACTGGCCTGCTCGCCGTCTCGCCCTCCGACGCCTCCGCCGAGGAGGCCCCGCGCAAGGGCGATCTCGAAACCGCGCGCCTGTTCGGCAAGCGCGTCGCCGAAGTTGCGGTCAAACTGCGCGGCTGACCCGTCGGAGCCGGCGAGCAAACCTCGCCGGCCCTGTCACGCGCTGGCCGCGATGCGCGTTGCAAGCTGCGGCTTGCGGCCCCGTATCGCCTCGACAAAGCGGAACGCGGCGCGGCTCTTCACGGCCGCAAAGACTTCGTAGCCGCCATGATAGAGAACCTGCTGCGGGCGCCAGCGTGTTTTCGATACGTCGGTCCCCGTCGACAGGTTGACGATGCGGACCCCATTTTCGATCGAATGCTTCAGCGCCTCGGCGACCGTCGTGGTCATCACGCTGAAGCGGCTGTAGGCGAAATCGTAGCCCGAGAAATAGAGGTAGATTTCGTCCCCGAGCACAAAGCCGATGCGCGTCGCCACCACCTTGTCTTCGACAATGAGTTGAAAGATGCGCAAGGCGCCGCGCTTCGCCAGCGCGAGGCAATAGTCGCGCAGCAGGGCGCGGGCAGGCGCGCTGTCGAAAACGTCAGCGTGGCGTACGGTGTCTTCCCGGCAGGCGCGCGCCTTGTGCAATTCGAAGAACCGCTCGAGCGCCGCAGGAACATCGGCTGGCGCGGCGACGATACGAAACGCGAAGTCGAGATTTTCCCGCTTCAGCGAATTGTAGCACTTGCGCAACGACTCCTTCACGTTGCGCGGCAGTCCCGACTTGAAGGTCTCCCAGTTGTCGGGAACCGGCAGAAAGTGATCGACGATGCTGAGCCTGTCGTCCTCGCGCAGGGAAAGCGCCGGGCGACACGCGTCGTCCTCGTAGCGCAGGCCGCGCCATTGCACCCAGTCGCATTCGCGCATCATGCGAATATGCGCGCTGAGCGCTTCCATGACTGCGACCGTATCCTGCGGCGCGCAGATCGGACCGCGCAATTCAGTCACATAAGGGTCCGCGCCGAAAAACTGCAGCTCCCGCGTGCGCACGATGCCGAAGCCCGGACGGCTGGTGAGAAACATGGGCGCCACGCCGACGAGCGCGCCATCCGGACGCCGGACGGCGTAGATGCGCAGTTGATCGCGACACGCCAGCCCGGAGCGGTGAAAATGCGTCCACCACAGGCGGCACCATTCGGGCGAGGCGAACGGATGGCGCGGCGAAAGACCCGATTCGAGCCTGTCCCACTCCGGCGCCAACGCGTCGAAGCCGGCAAGGCTGGAAATGGTGTGAACGGTCAGCATAGGGCCCCTCAACCCGACCGGCCGAACTGCGACCTCGACATGACGACAGCCTCCGCAAACGCAGGGCGCCGTTGTGCCGAAGCGCAGCCCCGCGCCCGGCCATGTCGAAAATCAGTCGTTGCTCGTACCAATGAAATAATGCGCCCAATGTAAGGGCGCCCGGCAAAACGCCGGGTGAAGAAACGCGGAAAACAAAGCCGCAGCTTTCACGTTTCAATTTCGACCGAAACGGAAACCCGCCATTAACCCAGCGCGGGCGCGCGCTACATGTCATGCGGGGCAGGCACTGAATTCGAGGAGACATCATGGGCCAGCATCGTATCGCCGTCGTCGTCGGCAGCTTGCGGAAGGATTCGTTCAACCGGAAACTCGCGCATGCGCTTTCGATGCGCGCGCCCGCAGGGTTCGACCTGCAGCAGGT
>CAMFKC010000494.1 GCA_945956975.1 uncultured Methylocystaceae bacterium
GTCGGGTTGACCTTGCCGGGCATGATTGAGGAGCCAGGCTCGTTTTCCGGCAAGTTCAGTTCGGCAAAGCCCGCGCGCGGACCGCAGGACATCAGACGGATGTCGTTGCCGATCTTGTAGAGCGAGGTCGCCAGCGTGCGCATCGCGCCATGGAAATTGACGAGCGCGTCATGCGCGCCCTGCACGGTGAACTTGTTGGGCGCGGTGACGAAGGGAAGGCCGGTCAGCTTGGCGATCTCTGCGGCGGACGCTTCGGCAAAGCCCGGCGCCGAATTGATGCCGGTGCCGACCGCCGTTCCGCCGAGCGCGAGCCTGTAGACGCCGCCGAGCGCGGCCTCCAGCCATTCGAGATTTTCCTTGAGCACGCCCGCGTAGCCCGACCATTCCTGGCCGAGCGTGAGCGGCGTCGCATCCTGCATGTGCGTGCGGCCGATCTTCACGATATCGGCCCAGGCTTTGGCCTTGGCGTCGATGGAATCGTGCAGCGCCTGCACGGCCGGGATCAGCCGCTGCTTCGCGTTGAGCGCGGTGGCGATGTACATGGCCGATGGAAACGAGTCGTTCGACGATTGCGCCATGTTGACGTGGTCGTTCGGATGAACCGGCGCCTTGCTCCCGAGCGGCGTGCCGGCGATCTGGCAGCAGCGGTTCGAAATGACCTCGTTCACGTTCATGTTGAACTGCGTGCCCGAACCCGTCATCCAGACGTGCAGCGGGAACATGTCGTGATGCTGGCCCGCGAGAATCTCGTCGCAGGCCTGGACGATCAGCTTATGCGCCTCGTCGCTCAGCCGCCCGTCGGCGTGGTTGGCGTTGGCCGCTCCTTTTTTCAGATAGGCGTAGGACGTGATCATCTCGCGCGGGATGAGATCCTTGCCGATCGAGAAATGCTCGAGCGAGCGCTGCGTCTGCGCGCCCCACAGCTTGTCTGCGGGCACGTCGACTTCGCCGAGACTGTCGGTTTCCTTGCGTATGCCGGTCATGTCGAAACCTCCTGTCGTATCGATCTTTCGGCCTGCGCAAAGCGACGCGCGCCGATGATGCTCGGCGCGCAGAGCGTCAGATGTGCGAAAGTGCGCCCCGCACGGCGCAGGCGCCGGGGCGGGACGGAAGATTGCGGTCGGCCGAGGCCGGGCGGCGACCAGCGAGAGCTCATGCCTTGAGACTGCTCCGTTCGGGCCGCATGATGCGCGACGCCATGCCGACGAGCAAGCTGGCCAAATCGCAAACTGCGACGCCGCGCCGCCGTTGGATTTTCAGGCGAGACGACATATATAGAACGTCGAATATATCTTGCGCCATACGAGGAGCGTTCCATGTCCAAACTCCAGCTCGACGTCTCTGGCATGACATGCGGCGGCTGCGCCCGCTCGGTCGAGAAGATCATCCAGAAGCAGGACGCTGCCTCAAAAGTGTCGGTCGACCTCGCCACTGGCCGCGTGGAAGCGGAAACCTCGGCCGATCCGGCGGCCATCACGGCCGCTTTGACCGCTGCCGGCTTTCCGGCCGAGCAGGCCGCCTAGCCTCCGGTCCGCCCCGCCCTATTCTCTCCCCGTCAACAAAAGGGGAGAGAACCATGGTCGACAAGATCAAGCCGCTGCTGACCGTCGCCGCCACCGCCGTCGGCGGGCGCAACGGGCATACGGCGGCCGCCGACGGATCGGTGAAAGCGGACCTGTCGGTCGCCAAGGAAATGGGCGGCCCGGGCAAGGCCGGCACGACCACGCCGGAGCACCTGTTTGCGGCGGGCTACGCGGCCTGCTTCGGCGGCGCGCTCGATTTCGTCGGCAAGTCGCACAAGAAGGACGCCAGCAAGGCGGCCGTCACTTGCAATGTCTCGATCGGCCCGCGCGAACTCGGCGGCTTTGGCTTGGCGGTGAAGATGCACGTGGAGGACAAGTCCATCCCGCAGGCCGAGCTGGAAGCGCTCGTGAACGAGGCGCACGAGAAGATCTGCCCTTATTCCCATGCGACGCGCGGTAATGTGGATGTGCAGCTGGAGGTTGTCGGGGGCTGAACGCCTCTTGAAAAAGGTATAGAAATTATACCATATATCGCCATGGAATTCGAGTTCGATGCCGCCAAAAGCGCCTCCAACCGGACGAAGCACGGCATCGATTTCGAAGAGGCGCAGGCGCTCTGGTCGGATCCGCTCCTGCTCGAAGCGCCTGCCCGCACCTTGGACGAAGAGCGCTTTCTCGCCATCGGCAGAATAGGCCCGCGGCATTGGACTGCGATCTTCACGCTGCGGGAGGGGCGACGGCGGATCATCTCGGTCCGCCGCGCACGCCCGGAGGAGATCGACCGCTATGAAAGCTAAGGACCTGGATCGCGCGTTCGACGCCGGAGAAGACGTGTCCGGCCAGATCGACTGGTCTCGCGCATCGCGTCCAAATGTCGACATCCGGCGGGTCAACGTCGATTTCCCCGCCTGGGTGGTTCAGGGGCTCGACCGTGAGGCCACGCGGCTCGGCGTGACGCGGCAGGCGCTCATCAAGCTCTGGATCGCCGAGAAGCTCGCCTGAGAACGCCCTGCCCCCATTCATTCACCCTCCCCCGCTTTTGAGGGTGCGCCGCCCGGCCCCGCTTGATAAAGAAAGCGCCAAATTAGCGGGAAACACGCCGTGGCGACGAAGAATGGACGGAAGGACGCGAAATCGGGTGGGCAGACGCTGCTCGCCCATCTCGTCGCGTCCGGCTACAAGCGCGCCGAGCCGCCGATCCTGCAACCCGCCGCGGTCTTTCTGGACCAGCTCGGCGAGGACATGCGGGGCCGGCTCTACCTGACGACGGACGCCGCCGGCGCCGAACTCTGCCTGCGGCCGGAATTCACCCTGCCCGTTTCGGTCGACTATCTCGCCTCCAGCGCCGCCGGGAAGGCCGCCGCCTTCTCCTATCTCGGCTCGGTCTTCCGCTTCCGGCCCGACGGCAGCGGCGAATTCCTGCAGGCGGGGCTCGAAAGCTTCGGCCGCAAGGACAAGGAAGCCGCCGACGCGGAGATTTTGGCCCTGTCGCTGGAAGCCGCCGCCAAGGCCGGCAGCAGCGACCTGTCCGTCAC
>CAMFKC010000495.1 GCA_945956975.1 uncultured Methylocystaceae bacterium
GGACGACGCATCTCGTCCTGCCGACGATGCAGCGCGGGAAGTTCGGGCGCATCGTCAATGTCGCCTCGGAAGCCGCGCGACTGGGTTCGCGCGGGGGCGCTGTCTATGCGGCGGCCAAGGCGGGCGTGATCGGTTTCACGAAGTCCATCGCGCGGGAGAATGCGCGCTATGCCATCACCGCCAATATCATCGCGCCGGGCCCGATCGACACGCCGATGTTGCGGAGCGCGGTCGCAGACGGCGGTGAGAAGCTGCTCGCGGCCATGCAAGGCATGACGCTGCTGCGCCGCCTGGGCACGCCTGAAGAAGTGGCCGCTGCGGTTCTCTTCCTCGCCTCGCGCGAGGCGGGCTTCATTACGGGCGAGACGCTCGGCGTCTCCGGCGGCATGGGCATCGGCGGCGCGTAAGCGCGCGGTCAGAAGCCCAGCGCGACACCGTCCGAGCGCGGATCGTTCGCGCCTTCGTAGACGCCGTCCGGACGCCGCACGACGGCGCCGGCATGCCCCAGGACGCTGGAGTAGGGTCCGAGAATTTCGACGTTGTGTCCGGCCGCGCGCAGCGCGTCGCAAAGTGCGGGATCGAAGCGGCTCTCTAGCTTCAGCGAGACGCTGTCCTCGCCCCAGGTCTTGCCGAGCAGCCAGCGCGGCGCGGTAATGGCTTCCTGCAGGCCCTGCCCGAACATGGCGTAACGTGAAAAGAGCGCAGATTGCGTCTGCGGCTGTCCCTCGCCGCCCATCGTGCCGTAGACCATCGTTCGCCCGTCTGCGAACTGCGCCATCGCCGGATTGAGCGTATGGAAAGGCTTGCGTCCCGGCGCAAGCTTTCGCGCGGCATTCGGCGTATCGCCGATGACGAAGCTCGCGCCGCGGTTCTGCCAGACGATGCCCGTATCTTCCAGCACGCAGCCCGAGCCGTATTCGAAATAGATGCTCTGGATGTAGCTCGCCGCAATTCCATTCTTGTCGATGGCGCCGAGCCACACGGTGTCGCCCGCCGAGGCCGGCTGGGGCCACGGCAGCGCGCGCGCGGGATCGATGCGCGCGGCGAGCGCGTCGAGGAACTGGGGCTTCAGGAAATCGGCGACGTCGCGCGTCATCGAGCCGGGATCGCCGACATGGGCGTCGCGAACGAGAAAGGCCTGCTTGGTCGCCTCCACCAGTCCGTGGATATGCGCGAAGCTTTCCGCCTCCCGCACGCCCAGCCGGTCGAATAGGGCGAGGATCATCAGCGACGACAGACCTTGCGTCGGTGGCGGAAAGTTGAAGAGCTGCGCGCCGGTCACGCCCACCGACAGCGACGCGCGGCGGGCGGCGCGATGGCTCGCCAGATCGGACGCGCCGACCGGAGATCCGATGCGCGCGAGATCGGCGGCAATGTCGCGAGCGAGCGAGCCTTCGTAGAAATCGCGCGCGCCCTGGTCGCCGATGCGCTGCAGGGTGCGCGCCAGCGCCGGCAGACGCATGACGCTGCCTTCTTTCGGCGCCTCCCCACCCACGAGATAGACGCTCGAGAAGCCAGGCGCGTCGACGAGCTGCGACTGCTTTTCGGCGGTTGTCTCCTCCTGGCTTGCGGTTACGGGAAAACCCGCCTGCGCATGATGGACGGCATCTTCCACCAGCCGCGCCAGCGGCAGCCGGCCGCCGAGTTCGTTGCTCAAAGCCAGCGCCTCGCCCCAGCCGGACACCGCGCCGGCCACGGTGTTGGCCGCCAGGGGTCCACGCCACGGAATGGCCGACAATCCGCGCGCCGCGTAGCGATCCGGCGTCGCCGCGCCTGCCGCTGCGCCGCAGGCGTCGATCGCGACTGGCGGCTCGCCGCCCCTGGCCACGAGCCAGAAGCCGTCCCCGCCGATGGCGGTCATGTGCGGGTAGACCACGGCCAGACATGCGCCCATGGCGATGGTGGCTTCGACCGCCGTGCCGCCCTCGCGCAAAACGCGCAGGCCCGCCTCGCTCGCCAGCCGGTGGGGCGAGGTGACCATTCCGCGCATCGATCTCGCCGTGGACAGCATTTTTCACCTTTCGACCGTCGCCGGCGCAGTGCGCCGAATTTCGACATGCAGCCATCATGCCGCGACGGGCGCCGTCAAGACAACGCTGACGCCGCTCTGTCGCTGCTGCGCAGCTTCAGCCGTCGGCGTCCGTCGGCCGCGCCCGCGTTGCATTTATGGGCTCCTTTGGCTAGCTTCCGCCCACCTTCCCGGCGCCGCGCGCCAACTCCGCGAAGGTTCGCCCAGCCCATGCGCCTCGGAGTCCGGACGCCGGAATGGTCAAGTTTTTCATTCAACGTCCGGTTTTCGCCTCCTCGATCGCGATCATCATGGTTCTTGCCGGGCTGATCAGCTACGCGCTGCTGCCCGTTTCGCAATTTCCCGATGTCACGCCGCCGCAGGTGATCGTCACCGCCACCTATCCGGGCGCGAGCGCGGAGGTGGTGGCAGGCACGGTGACGACGCCGCTCGAGCAGCAGATCAACGGCGCGCCGGGGATGGCCTACATTTCCTCGGTAAGCGCCAACGACGGCACGGCGACGATCACGATCACGTTCGACGTCGGGTACAATGTCAACGTCGCCGCCGTCGATGTTCAGAACCGCGTCGCCCAGGCGACCGCGCAATTGCCCGACGTCGTCGTGCAGGGCGGCGTCACTGTCCAGAAGAAAAATCCCAACTTTGCGCTGGCGGTGAACCTCTACTCGCCGGACGGTTCGCTCGATCCCGTCACGGTCAGCAATTACGCCTACCTGCAGATCGTCGATCCCTTGAAGCGAGTCGAAGGCGTCGGCGACGTCGCGCTGTTCGGCGAGCGGCGCTATTCGATGCGCATCTGGCTCGAGCCCGACAAGTTGACGCGCCTCGGCATGACCGCGACCGACGTGCAGCAGGCAATTGCCGAACAGAACGTGCAGGTCGCAGCCGGCAAGCTCGGCGCGGCGCCCGCTCCAGCCGGAACCGCTTTCGAGGTCCAGATCAACGCGCTCGGGCGGCTTTCCGACCCCGAGCAGTTCCGCAACATCATCCTGCGGGCGGGCATCGGCAGCCAGGCGGCGG
>CAMFKC010000496.1 GCA_945956975.1 uncultured Methylocystaceae bacterium
AGGTCGTGCAGCCGGTCGTAGGAATGTTCGATGGAGCGGCGAATCGAGCGCCCCGCGTTGTTGACGAGAATGTCGACGCCGCCGTGATCCTCGACCAGTCTCGCGACGAATTTCGCGCAGGCCTCCGGGTCGGCTATGTCGGCGCTGTAGGTATGCAGCGTCAGGCCCTCGGCCGCGAACTCCGCCTTCGCCTCCTTCAGCGCGGCGGCGTCGCGCGCGCAGATGATGGTGATCGCGCCGGCCTGCGCCAGCTTGTGTGCGACGGCCTTTCCGATTCCGACGGAGCCGCCCGTCACCAGCACGCGCTTGCCTTCCACCCGTCCGCGCAGCGAACGGTCGTGGAACAGGTCGGGATCGAGATGGCGCTCCCAGTAGTCCCAGAGCCGCCATGCATAATCTTCGAGCCGCGGAACCTTGATGCCGCCCTTCGCCAGAACCTTCTGCGTCTCGCGGCTGTCGAATCGCGTCGGATAATTCACGAAGGTGAGAATGTCGTCGGGCAGTCCCAGTTCGTGCAGCGCGAGCTTGCGGATGCGGCGGAACGGCGTGAGGCTCATCAGCCCCTTCGCCAGCGCGCCGGGGATGAAGCCGAACATGGCGGCGTTCACACGCAGCGTGAATTGCGGCGCATGGGCCGAGCGCGCGAACAGGTTCAGCATGTCGCCGAGACGCAGCGGCGCGGGATCGGTCAGGTGGAAGGTGCGTCCGTCGAGATCGGGCGCGGCGACGAGATAGTCGAGCGCATCGACGACGAAATCGACCGGCACGACATTGATGCGTCCGCCCTCGAGGCCGACCATCGGCGCCCATGACGGGATCGCCTTGCGCATCTTCTGGATCAGCTTGAAGAAGTAGTAGGGGCCATCGATCTTGTCCATTTCGCCGGTGCGGGAATCTCCGACGACGATGGCCGGCCGGTAGATGCGCCACGCCATCTTCTTCTCGGCGCGCACGAGCCGTTCGGACTCGTGCTTGGAGCGAAAATAGGCGTGTTCGAGATGCCGCGCCTCCTCGAACATGTCCTCGCGGAACACGCCTTCGTAGAGACCGGCGGCCGCTATCGACGAGACATGATGGAAGGAGCCGGCGTTGATCGCACGCGCGAAATCCAGCGCATTCCGAACGCCGCCGACGTTGGCGCGCTCGACGTCTGTCGGCTCTGCGGTGAGGTCGTAGATGGCCGCGAGATGGACAATGTGATCCACCTTGCCCTTCAGCTTGCGGACATCCTTGGCGTCGACGCCGAGCTTCTCCTGCGTGATGTCGCCCTGGACGGCCGTGATGCGCCTGGTAGTGTCGCCGCAGAAATCCCGAAGCGCCACGACCTTCTCTTCTGATGCATCTCGCAGCAAAACGAAGACGCGCGCGTCGCTGCGGTCGAGCAGTTTGCGCACGAAACGCTTGCCGATGAAGCCGCTGGCGCCCGTCACGAAATAGATCATCGCAGCCTCCCGATGAACGCGTTGGATGTAGCCAACGGTTTAGGCGGCAGCGCCCAGAGCTTTGGGCGGAAACGCCTAACTTTATGTGCTGGATTGCCGCAATCGCGGCGCGGGAGCCATGCTCCAGATCAACCGCCGCAAGTTCGAAAGGAACTTGTCATGGCCAAGAAGCTCAAGGCGCTCGCGAGGACGGACGAGAATCTCGCCGCCACCATCCGTGATTCCGCCAGCCAGATCTGGCTCGCTGGCCTCGGCGCTTTCGCCAAGGCGCAGGCCGAGGGGCAGAAGGTGTTCGACACGCTTGTGGCCGAAGGCCAGCGCGTCCAGGACGAAACCAGGACCGCCGCCGACGAGCGCATCGCGGAGATCAAGTCCAAGGGCGTCGGCGCATGGGACAAGCTGGAAAAGGTGTTCGAGGATCGCGTCGCGCGCGCGCTGCATAGCCTCAACGTGCCGACCAAGAAGGACATCGACACGCTCTCGAAGCGGGTCGCCGAGCTGACCAGCGCGACCAACAAGCTGCTGGACGAGAAGGCGGCGAAGAAAGCGCCGGCCAAGCAGGCCTGACGCCTCTGCCATGATCGACAGGGAGACCGCCGCTGGCGGCCTCCCTTCGCATTGGGGAAAGAGATGGACGCGCGAGACAGCAGGATTGGACTGGCGCTTGCTGGCGGCGGCCCGCTCGGCTCGATCTACGAGATCGGCGCGCTCGTGGCCCTGCAGGAGGCGCTCGACGGCGTGGACTTCACGCGCTGCCACGCAACGGTCGGCGTCAGCGCCGGCGCCTTCATTGCGGCGAGCCTCGCCAACGGGCTCACGCCGCGCGACCTCTGCGCCCGCTTCATCGAGAGCGGCCATCACGCCGAGCCGTTCGAGCCCGATTTCCTGATGCGGCCGGCCTTCGCCGAATATGCCCGCCGGCTGATCGGCCTGCCCGATCTCGTGCTGGATGCGCTGACGGCTTTCCTCGACCGTTCCAGTGGGTCGGGGGCGCGGCGTGGCGCATTCGAGGCCTTGCAGGGCCTCACGCGCGCCCTGCCCAATGGCGTCTTCGACAATGATGCGGCCGCCGCCTATCTCGCGAGAATGTTCGGCCGCTCGGGTCGCACCGACGACTTCCGCCAGCTCGCCCGCAAGCTCTTCATCGTCGCCACCGATCTCGACACGGCGCAGGCCGTCGTCTTCGGTTCGCCCGGCCATGACGACGTCGCGATCTCGGAAGCGGTGAAGGCGAGTTCGGCGCTGCCGGGCCTCTATCCACCGGCGCGCATCGGCCAGCGCGACTATGTCGACGGGGCGCTGAAGAAGACGCTGCACGCCTCCGTCGCCTTGAAGGCAGGCGCGAGGCTCCTGTTCTGCATCAATCCGCTCGTGCCGTTCAATGCGCGGCTCGCGACAGGGGCGGATGCGCCACAGCGCCTGGCCGACGAAGGGCTAGCCACCGTCCTCTCGCAGACGTTCCGCGCGCTCATCCAGTCGCGCATGAAGGTCGGCATGGACCGTTACGCGCATGAATATCCCGAAGCGGACATCCTCCTGTTCGAGCCGGCGCGCGACGATGCGCTGATCTTCTTCGCAAATGTCTTCAGCTATGCGGACCGGC
>CAMFKC010000497.1 GCA_945956975.1 uncultured Methylocystaceae bacterium
ATCCAGGCTACGGCAGAGGCCGCAGGCGTCTCGCTCGAAGGTCTGACCATCGAGGCCGCCCCGCATTCGCATGGGGCAGCGGAGCGGGCCGTCGATCTGGTGCGCGAAGGCTCCTGCCAGGCGAT
The DNA here is from genome assembly GCA_945956975.1 of uncultured Methylocystaceae bacterium. Lineage (GTDB taxonomy): Bacteria > Pseudomonadota > Alphaproteobacteria > Rhizobiales > Beijerinckiaceae > JAJXWB01. The sequence continues at coordinate 126 of CAMFKC010000497.1, forward strand.
CATGAAGGGCTCGCTGCACACCGACGAGGTGCTGGCGGCGATCGTGCGCGATACGCTCGGCCTCAAGACCGAGCGACGCCTGTCGCATGTCTTCGTGATCGACGCGCCACTCTACCCCAAGCTCATCCTGGTGAGCGATGCGGCCGTGAACATCGCGCCGGATCTGCTCGCCAAGCGCGATATCGTGCAGAACGCCATCGATCTCTCGCGGGCCATCGGGATCGACAGACCGAAGGTCGCGATCCTGTCGGCGATCGAAACCGTGTCGCCGAAAATCCCTTCGACGGTGGAAGCGGCGGCGCTCTGCAAGATGGCGGATCGCGGCCAGATTTCAGGAGGCGTACTGGATGGGCCGCTCGCCTTCGACAATGCGATTTCGCGCGACGCGGCGCAGTCCAAGGGCATTGTGTCCGATGTCGCCGGCGATGCGGATGTGCTGATCGTGCCTGATCTGGTGGCGGGAAATATTCTGGCCAAGCAACTCGTGTTTCTCGCGGGCGCGGAAGACGGCGGGCTCGTGCTCGGCGCGCGGTGCCCGGTGATGCTGACAAGCCGCGCGGATACGCCTGCCGCGCGCATCGCCTCAGCCGCGCTGGCGCAGCTCTATGTGCGGTGGAGCGAGAAGCAATTGGCGGCGAAGATCGCAGCGGGGGAATGAGGCGGGACCGCGAGCCTTCAGGCTCGCATGTTTGGGTTTGAATGCGAGCGCGAAGGCTCGCGTGGCCGCAATGTGTCATCCCGGCCGGAGCGCAGCGGGGAGCCAGGACCCAGACGTCCGCCCCCTGTTGCTGGGTCTCGGATCGGCCTTCGGCCGTCCGAGATGACAGCCGATGCTAATTCCGCGTTCTCTCGATCTCCTTCAACCCCATCTGCGCTTCCGCCGCGCTCTCGTAGATATGCGGGGCGACGCCGCGGCTTTCGAGCGCGCCGCCGAGTTTCATGCGCAGGAAACCCGATGTCGTGTAGCGCGCGACTTCGGCGTAGTAGCTGTCCATCAGGCCGCGCACCATGGCCGAATAGGAATCGAGAAGCTCCGGCGCAATGGTGAAATTGTCGTAGTTCACGATGGCGTAGACGCGTCTGCCGAGGTCTTTCAGTTTTGACGTCACGATGTCGCGAATGCGCGTCACATCGTCCTCGCTCGTGACGGAGTAGCGTTCGAGATTGACGAAGAAATGGTTGGTCGCGGGGTCGTAGAGGAAGCGCTGCTCTAGCGGGATGGTCAGCATTGTTTCGCGCAAGTTCATCGGCTCTGCAGCGAAGATGCGTGCGTCCATCGGCTTCGGGTCTGATAATATCAGCGGCTTGAAATCCATTTTCGCGAGAATGTCGCGTTGGATGTCGACGCCCGGCGCGATCTCGGTCAGCGCCATGCCGTCCGGCGTCAACTGGAAGACGCAGCGCTCGGTCACGTAGAGCACTGTCTTGCCCTGCTTGCGCGCGACGTCGCCTGAAAAGGTGACGTGCTCGACGGCGTCGACGAATTTTTTGATGTCGCCGTCTTTCGTGATCGCGAGTTTGCCGTCGCGGCATTCCACGGAAAGGTCGCCCGCCACGAACGTGCCGACGAACACCACCTTCTTGGCGTTCTGACTGATGTTGATGAAGCCGCCGGCGCCGGCAAGGCGCGGGCCGAATTTCGAGACGTTGAGAGAACCGTTCTTGTCGGCCTGCGCGAGGCCGAGGAAGGCGACATCGAGGCCGCCGCCGTCGTAAAAATCGAACTGGTAGGGCTGGTCGATCACGGCCTGCGCATTCACGCCCGCGCCGAAATCCATGCCGCTCGCGGGAATGCCGCCGATAAGGCCGGGCTCGGCTGTGAGCGTGATGAGATCGGCGACTTTCTCCTCGTTCGCGATGGCTGCAACGCCCTCGGGCATGCCGATGCCGAGATTGACGACGCTATTGGGCTCGAGTTCCAGCGCCGCGCGTCGCGCGATGATTTTTCGTGCGCCATCCGCCATTGGCGGCATCGATCCGGCGCGCGCGCGAATTTCGGAGGAATAGGCGGGATTGTAGGGCGTGGCGAAGGTCTGCCAGTGATTCTCGGGCTTCGCCACGACAACGCAATCCACGAGAATGCCGGGCACCTTCACTTGCCGCGGATTGAGCGAACCGCTTTCCGCGACGCGCTCGACCTGCGCGATGACGATGCCGCCCGAGTTGCGCGCGGCCATGGCAATGGAAAGCGCCTCCAGCGTCAGCGCCTCCTTCTCCATGGTGAGGTTGCCGTCGGGATCGCCGGTCGTCGCGCGGATGATGGCGACGTGGATGGGAAACGTCTTGAAGAAGAGGCAATCCTCGCCGTCGATCTGCATGAGGCGCACGATATCGTTTGTCGTGCGCGCGTTGAGCTTGCCGCCGCCGTTGCGCGGATCGACGAACGTGCCGAGACCGACGCGGGTGACATGGCCCGGGCGATGCGCGGCAATGTCCCGAAAGAGATGGGTGATGATCCCCTGCGGCAGATTGTAGGCCTCGACCTGATTGTCGACGGCAAGACGCTGCAACTTCGGCACGAGGCCCCAATGGCCCCCGATGATCTTCTTCAGAAGCCCCGGCTGGGCGAGATGATTGAGCCCATGATCCTTGCCGTCGCCCTGGCCCGCCGCGTAGACCAGCGTGAGATCGCGCGGATGGCCGGCTTGCGCGCCTTCCTCGTCAGCCGCGCCAACGAAGCGCTGTTCAAGCGCAATCGCTATTTCTTCGGCGAAGCCTATTCCGACGAAACCGCCTGTCGCTATCGTGTCGCCGTCGCGGATGAGTTTGACCGCATCCGCGGCGGAAACGACCTTGCCCTTCTCGTCTCGTTTCAGAAAGGGAAGGGCAGGGTGTTCCATCTTGCGCTCCGCTCGGTCAGGCGGCGCGCAGCGCCTCCTCGACGAAATCCAGACGATCCTGCCCGAAGAACATGTGCTC
>CAMFKC010000498.1 GCA_945956975.1 uncultured Methylocystaceae bacterium
GTGGGGGCCGGTCCTGAAGGAATATTACGCCGGCAGCGAGGGAAACGGCTTCTGCTACATCTCGTCCGAGGAATGGCTGAAGAAGCCGGGCTCGGTGGGCACGGCGAAGATCGGCGTGCTGAAGATCTGCGACGAAGATTCGAACGAGGTCGCGGCCGGCGTCGACGGCACGGTCTATTTCGCCGACGGGACGCCGTTCGAATATTACAACGATCCCGAGAAGACCGCGCAGTCGAAGAACAAGCACGGCTGGACCACGCTCGGCGACGTCGGCCATGTCGACGAGGACGGCTACCTGTTCCTCACCGACCGCAAGGCCTTCATGATCATTTCCGGCGGCGTGAACATCTATCCGCAGGAGCTGGAGAACCTGCTGGTGACGCATCCCAAGGTGGCGGACGCCGCCGTGATCGGCGCGCCGGACGAGGAGATGGGCGAGAAGGTCGTGGCCGTCATCCAGCCGATGAACATGGCCGAAGCCGGCGACGCGCTGCGCGACGAGCTGATGCAGTTTGCGCGCGAGAACATTTCGCGCGTGAAGGCGCCCAAGCAGATCGACTTCATGGAGGAACTGCCGCGCCACCAGACCGGCAAGCTCTACAAGCGCATCCTGCGCGACGCCTATTGGGGCAAGAAGTCGACGATCGTGTAGGGGCGACGAGCTCGGCCCATCAATGGTGATGGTGGGCCGAGAGTTCGTGCGCGTTGGCGCGGCGATCGAGGCCGCCGTCGGCGATCCACTGGCGCGTCGTGCTGGTGGCGCGCTCGATGAGCTGGGGCGCCGCCGAGAAATCATAGGGTGAAATCTTGAGCGGGCAGAGCGCCGGCGCCATGTGCACCTGGATCGTGTCGGGCAGGGCCTCGAGCTCCTGCATCAATTGCCAGGCGATCAGCAGCGTGACCGCGTGCAGGGTGCGGCCGATCACGCCTTTCGGCGGGCCGTCGAGCGCGCAGGCATAGCCGGTCGGAAGTATGACGATGCGCGCTGCGCCCAGTTCGACCGCCAGCCGCAGCGGCGTGTTGGCGGCGATGGCGCCATCCATGAGGTGCCGGCTGCCGATCTCCACGGTGGGGAAAACGCCGGGAATGGCGGCGCTGGCGAGAATCGCGGGCATCACGGAGCCGCTTGAGAGGCGCACGCTCAACCCCTGCTGATCCGTCGCCATGATGTGCAGCGGCAGGCGCGCATCCTCGAAATTCTCGAATTCGAGATGCTTCTGGATCAGCCGGCGCAGCCCTTCGGGCTCGACGAGGTAGTCTGGCCTGCGCAGCAGGCCGAAGATGCGCATTGCGGAAATCGGGAAGACGTCGGCGCGCTTCAGCCCCGCCCAGAGGCGGGCGAGACGGTCGACGCCGTCAAGGTCCGGCGCGCCTGCGAAATAGGCGGCGTTGATCGCGCCCGCGGAGGCGCCGACCACAAAGTCCGGATGGACGCCGCCTTCCAGCAGCGCGCGCAACATGCCGACCTGCACGGCGCCGAGACTGCCGCCGCCGGCGAAGACAAAAGCCGTCGGCCCATCCGCCATCGCTGAGCCTCCCTCACGCCTTTCGCGCGATCACATCGGATCGATGCGCGTCATCCCACCGGCGCATCTTGCGCGCTGCGGCGGCGACGGCGCAATACGCGCCGGGCATGAGATCGATAGCCTAGGACGCGATCGTCACGCCGCCGTCGGCGACCACGATCTGACCGGTCATGAAGGTCGCGGCCTTCGAGGCGAGAAAGGCGACGATGCCGCCGATCTCGTTGGGCTCGCCGATGCGGCGCAGCGGGCTGGTGCGCGTGCGCTTCTCCAGAAACTCCGGATTTTCCCACAAGGCCTTGGCGAAGTCTGTCTTCACCAGACCCGGCGCGATGCAGTTCGCGCGCACGTTCTTCGGGCCCCATTCGACCGCGAGATTGCGCGCGAGCGCGAAGTCGGCGGCTTTCGAAATTCCGTAGACGCCGAGCACGTCCGTGCCGCGAATGCCGCCGATGGACGAGACGATGACGATGGCGCCGCCGCCCTGCTTCGCCATCACCGGCGCGCAGAGGTTGGAGAGCCAGATGTTGCTCTTGACGTTGGAGCTCATGACCTTGTCGAAGGCCTCGTCCGGCAGTTCGCTCATCGGGCCGTAGACCGGATTGACGGCGGCGTTGCAGACGAGCGTGTCGATGCGGCCCCATGTGTCGAGCGTCTGCTTCACCAGCGCCTCGACGTCGCCCTTGCGCGAGATGTTGCAGGGGATGACGACGGCCTCGCCGCCCTTGGCGCGAATGCCTTGCGCGACCTCTTCGCAGGCGTCGGCCTTGCGCGAGGAGACGACGACCTTCGCGCCCATCTGCGCCATGATTTCGGCGGCGGACCGGCCGATGCCGCGCGACGAGCCGGTGACGATGGCGACCTGGCCGGTGAGATCGAAGGGGTGGGTCATTTTACTCTCGTGTGGTGCGGCGAGGCCCCCTCCCTTTCCCTCCCCCGCTTCGCGGGAGAGGGGGCGGCAAACATTTTTGATCATGAATGCCGATGAAGCCGGAGACCGACTCCCTCTCCCGCGAAGCGGGGGAGGGTTGGGGAGGGGGCGCTGCGACTACGCCGCGATCAGCCCGCCCATGGCGGACAGTTTCGCGAGGTGATGGTCGACGTCGCCGAACAAAGTGTCGATCATCGTGCCGCGCTTGAAGTAATGGCCGACGCGCAGTTCATAAGTCATGCCGACGCCGCCGTGCAACTGGATCGACTGCTGGCCGACGAAGCGCACGGACTTGCCGATCTGCACCTTGGCGGCCGACATGGCGCGGGCGCGTTCGGCGGCGTCGCTCTCGCTCGCCATCATCGTCGCGTAATAGGTGATGGAGCGCGCCTGTTCGAGGAAGACGAACATTTCCACCGCGCGGTGCTGCAGCGACTGGAACGAGCCGATGGTGACGCCGAACTGCTTGCGGGTTTTCAGATATTCGACCGTATCGGCATGCGCGACGCCCATGCCGCCGACCGCTTCCGCGCAGAGCGCGGCCATGGCCTCGTGCACGACGCGCTCGATCACCGGGTAAGCC
>CAMFKC010000499.1 GCA_945956975.1 uncultured Methylocystaceae bacterium
ACACGCCATCGCCTTCCCCGAGGAAGCCTACGCGCTGCGCATGACGGCCGGACTGGAATTCGACACGGACATTCTGCGCTTCGTTTATTCCTCGATGACGACGCCGTCGGAAACCTACGATTACGACATGCGCTCGCGCACACGCACGCTCCGTAAGCGGCAAGAAATTCCCTCCGGCCACGATCCCGCGCGCTACGTCACGCGCCGCATCTATGCCACGGCCGCCGATGGCGCGCAGGTGCCGATCTCCATCCTGTCGCGCGCCGATCGGTCGGGGCCCGCACCCTGCCTGCTCTACGGCTACGGCGCCTATGGCCATGCGACCCCTGCAGCGTTCAGCGCCAACCGGCTGTCGCTGGTCGACCGCGGTTTCGTCTTCGCCATTGCACATGTGCGCGGGGGAACCGACAAGGGCTGGTCCTGGTATGAAAACGGCAAGCTCGCCCACAAGCCGAACACGTTTTCCGATTTCATCGCGTCGGCGCGCAAGCTGATCGAAGATGGTTTCACGCAACAGGGCCGCATCGTGGCACAGGGCGGCAGCGCCGGCGGAATGCTGATGGGCGCGATCGTGAACATGGCGCCGGAACTGTTCGCCGGCGTGATCGCCGACGTGCCGTTCGTCGACGTCATCAACACGATGCTGGACAAGGACCTGCCGCTGACGCCGCCCGAATGGCTGGAATGGGGCAATCCGATCGAAGACGCAACGGCGTTCAGGCGGATGCTGTCCTATTCGCCCTACGACAACGTTGCTGCAAAAATATATCCGCCGATCCTCGCGCTTGGCGGCCTCACCGATCCGCGCGTCACCTACTGGGAGCCGGCTAAATGGGCCGCGCGGTTGCGCGAGCGCATGGCGGGCGGCGGGCCGATCCTGCTGCACACCAACATGGATGCGGGGCATGGCGGCGCATCGGGACGTTTCGATGCGCTCGGCGAGGTGGCGATGGAACAGGCGTTTGCGATCGCCTGCGTCGAAGGGGTGATCAAGCCCGCGACGTGAAGCTCAGTTGCGCTTTTCCACGAAGCGTTTGAGTTCGGTGAGCGAGCCGAAGCGCATGACGCCTTCCGGCGTCTGCGCTTCGATCGAACCGTCGGCGAACATCAGATAATTGGTATCGCCCGATGAATAGCGCCCGACGATCGCCGGCTCGGCCTTGGGCGGCGGCGGCGGTTCGGGCGCGGGTTCCTCCTCGGGCGCATTATCGCGCACGCCGTCGCGGCCCAGTTCGCGATCGAACTCGCGCGCGGTGCGCTCGAGCCAGTCGTCATAGACGGGTTCGTCCGAGCGGGGCGGCGCGAGCGGGGGCTCGGGCGCATCGAGCGGCTCGGAGGCATGGGGCGCCTCGGAGGCATGCCGTTCTGAGACATGCCGCTCGGAGATATGGCGCGCGTCGGGGACATGGAGCGGCTCCGGAGCAGAGAGAGGCTCGTGCACGTGGAGGGGTTCGGGTTCGGATGAAGCCGGCGGGAGGTCCTCGACAGAGACGGGAGGCGGAGGCTCAACTGATGGCGCGGCGAGGGGCTCGGCCACGAGCGGCGTCGTGATCCGCGTTTCCTCCATCCAGTCGATTTCGACAGGCGGGGGCGGCGGTTCAACCGGCGGCGCGAATTCCGTCTCCTCGAAAATCTTGTCGTGCGATTCGCGCACGGCGCGATCCTCGCTCATGCGCAGCAATTCGCCGACAGTCGGCGGCGCGGGCGGCTGAAGCGGCGGCGGCTCGTCGACCGTCGGCTCGGCAGACGGCAATTCTTCGTCCGGCCTGGCGTGCGGCAAAGCGATTTCGGCCGCAGCGGCGCCGGCCGCGGCGGCGCCGACAGCGACGGTGGCGGGCACCGCCAGGGAGCGATCGCTCGTCGCGGGCTTGATCGAGGGCGCAACAGACGCCGCCTCCGCCGGCGCGCGCGATGCGGCGCCGGAAACGCCGGTCAGCCGCACGACCGCCCAGGCGAGCGTGGCGACCACCAGGCCGCCCGACAGCATGACCGATCCCGCGATGACCGCGGTCCAGCCGCGTTCCGCCTGGACGATATCCCAGCCGGTCCACATCCAGCGCGCGCCGTACAGCGCAAGCGCGACGCCGACGAGAAGGGCAAACCAGTCGATCGCTTTTTTCACGCGCTTCGGACTCCTCGTGTCAGAATCATTACACTATGTCCGCCTGAAAGTTCAGCAAAGTCTTACAAATGCATGCGCGGGTTGCCGCAGCGCTCCGTTCTTCCTAATTATGGACGCGCCGGGTCGAGACTATTTTGGCCCATCGATCGAGAATTTCGGGAGTTTTTCATGTCCTTCACTCTGCCCCCCCTGCCCTACGCCTACGATGCGCTCCAGCCCTACATGTCCAAGGAGACGCTCGAATATCATCATGACAAGCACCACAACGCTTATGTCACGACCGGCAACAACCTCATCAAGGGCACGGAATTCGAAGGCAAGTCGCTCGAGGAGATCGTGAAGGGCTCCTACGGCAAGAACGCGCCGCTCTTCAACAACGCGGGCCAGCACTACAACCACCTGCACTTCTGGAACTGGATGAAGCCGAACGGCGGCGGCGCGATCCCGGGCGCGCTCGAGAAGGCGATCGTCGACGGCTGCGGCTCGGTCGACAAGATGAAGGAAGATTTCATCGCCGCCGGCGTCGGCCAGTTCGGTTCGGGCTGGGCCTGGCTTGCGGTCAAGGACGGCAAGGTGCAGGTTATGAAGACCCCGAACGGCGAGAGCCCGCTGGTGCACGGCGCCACGCCGATCCTGGGCTGCGACGTGTGGGAGCACTCCTACTACATCGACTACCGCAACCGCCGCCCCGACTATCTGAAGGCCTTCGTCGACCATCTCGTGAACTGGGAATACGTCGACCAGATGTTCCAGAAGACGCGCTGAAGACGCTCTTCGCAAAAAGAAAAGCCCGGGCTTCGGCCCGGGCTTTTTTTATTCAGCGACTTTGCGGCGTTCAGGCCGCGGCCACCTTGCGCAGGAAATCTTCGATCGTGTCGTTGAGGCGGCGCGATTGCGCGGCCATGTCGTCGGCG
>CAMFKC010000500.1 GCA_945956975.1 uncultured Methylocystaceae bacterium
GTCCAGTCCCTGTGCGGCTCCGCGCGAATGGCGTCGTAGAGAGCGATCGTCTCGAGGATGTTGAGCAGCTGGCGCTTGTATTCGTGGATGCGCTTCACGTGCACGTCGAACACGGCGGCCGGATCGATGCGGACGCCGCTCTGCTCGTTGATGTATTCGGCCAGCGTTTCCTTGTTCGCGCGCTTGATGGCGGCGAAGCGCTCCTGCGCGGAGGCATCGTCCACGTAGCGCTCGAAATCGCGGATGCGCTCGATGTCGTCCACGACGCCCGCGCCCACGGTTTCCTTCAGCAGTTCGGTCAGGGCGGGGTTGGAATTGATCAGCCAGCGGCGCGGCGTGATGCCGTTCGTCTTGTTGACGATGCGGTTCGGCAGCACCTTGTTCAGGTCGTGGAACACGGTCTCCTTCATCAGGTCCGTGTGCAGCGCCGACACGCCATTGATCATGTGCGATCCGACGAAGGCGAGATTGCCCATGCGCACGCGCTTGCCGCCCTCCTCGCCGATCAGCGAGACCGAGCGCAGCATGGCGTCGTCCGCCCCGGCCGCCTTGGCTTCGCCCAAAAATCGCATGTTGATGGCGTAGATGATCTGCAGATGGCGCGGCAGCAGCCGGCCCATCAGCTCGACGGGCCAGGTCTCCAGCGCCTCCGGCAGCAGCGTGTGGTTGGTGTAGGAGGTGGCTTCGCGCGTGATGTGCCACGCCTCTTCCCAGCCGAGCCCGTGCACGTCCAGCAGCAGGCGCATCAGTTCTGCCACCGCGATCGCCGGATGCGTGTCGTTGAGCTGGATGGCGGCCTTTTCGTGCAGGTTGTGCACGTCGCCGAAGCGCTGGATGTGCCGGCGGATGAGGTCTTGAAGCGAGGCGGAGGCAAAGAAATATTCCTGCCGCAGCCGCAGCTCGTGACCCGCCGGGCTGGAATCTGAAGGGTAGAGAATCCGCGAGATGCTCTCGGCGCGACTTTTTTCGTAGATGGCGCCGACATGGTCGCCGGCGTTGAACGCATCGAGCCGTATCGCCTCGACCGCCTTCGCGCTCCAAAGGCGCAACGTATTCACCGTGTCGCCGCGCCAGCCGACGACCGGAGTGTCGTAGGCGACCGCCAGCACGCGTTCGGCCGGCTGCCAGGCGTGGCGCTCGGCGCCGTCCCAACCGGCTTCGCTCGTCACGCTGCCGCCGAAGCCGATCTCGTGCACGATCTCGCGGCGCTGAAATTCCCAAGGGTTGCGGAAGGAGAGCCAGTCCTCCGGCGTCTCCACCTGCGCGCCGTCCACCACGCTCTGCTTGAACAGGCCATGGTCGTAGCGGATGCCGTAGCCGAGCCCGGAGACGCCGAGCGTCGCCATGCTTTCCATGAAGCAGGCGGCGAGCCGTCCGAGGCCGCCGTTGCCGAGCGCGGCGTCGGGTTCGAGCTGCGCGATGGAATCGAGGTCGAGGCCGACCAGCGCCAGCGCTTCGCGCATCTGTTCCTTGAGGCCGAGATTGCCGAGCGCGTCCTCGAACAGGCGGCCGATCAGGAATTCCAGCGAGAGGTAGTACACGCGCTTGCGGCCCGAGCGCTTGGCCTCGCGGATCGAACCCATCCAGCGGTCGATGATCTTGTCGCGCACGGCCAGGATGGCGGCGGTCAGCCAGTCGTGGTTCAGCGCCAGCGCCGGCGGCTTGCCGACGTTGTAGATCAGCTTGGCCTCGATCTCCTTGCGCAGCGCCTGGATGGCGGCTGCAGCTTCTTCCTGTGCGCTGGAGCGGCGCTCCAGCGGCCCGCGCATATCCGACGACTTCAAATTGCTCGTACGCATGCAGACAAACCCTTCGGCAACATGCATCACAGTTAACCGGGCGCTGCTGAAGAATTCGATAAAGCGCTACCCCTGGGTAATTCCTGACCCTGAAACGCCTCGCGCATTAACCATTTGCCCGGATCCGGCTCGATGCAAAGCCCGCTACGTCTGATGTTTTCCGTTGCATTAACCAATAGCTAGACATTCCGCATTAAACAGATGGACCAACGGGCGAAATGATTCGGCCTTCTACAGGGCGGCGGGCGCGAACGCATGAGTTGGCAATCACAGGGTCTGTGCGACCTTGAAGGCGCGGCCGCGCAGGCCGAGGAGCCGATTGCGCGACGCAAGGTCCTGTTCGTCACATCCGAAATTTCCGATTACGTGCAGACCGGCGGCCTCGGCGAAGTCTCGGCAGCGTTGCCGCGCGCGCTGCGCGCCCTGTCGGACGTGCGTATCCTTGTGCCGGGCTACCGGCAGGTACTGGAGCGCGCCGGCAATATCGAGCCGGTCGGCCTGCTGCCGGGCCTTGGCGAAATTCCCGCCTGCGCGCTCGGGCGCACGAAGACGGCCGACGGCATCCCCGTCTACGTCATCCTCAACGCCGATCTCTATGATCGTCCGGGCGGCCTCTATGTCGATCCGGATGGCCAGGACTGGACGGATAACGACGTCCGCTTCGCACGCCTTAGCCTGGCGGCGGCCGACATGGCGGCGGGGCTCGGCGATCCCAACTGGCGGCCCGACAACCTGCATCTCAACGACTGGCCGAGCGCGCTTGCGCCGGGCTATTGCGCCTGGCGCGGCGTCGAGACGCCCTCGATCCTCACCATCCACAATCTCGCCTATCAGGGCGCCTTCGACCCCGGCCGCCTTAACGCGCTGGCCATTCCCGACGCCGCCTACAAGGTCGATGGCGTGGAGTTCTACGGCCGGCTCTCCTTCCTCAAGGCCGGCGTCTATTACGCCGATCACCTGACGACGGTCAGCGAGACCTACGCGCAGGAGATCACCACGCCGCAATTCGGCTGCGGCCTGCACGGCCTGCTGTCGGAGCGCTCGCGGCAGGGCCGCCTCAGCGGCATCCTCAACGGCATCGACGAATCCTGGGACCCCCGCCACACGCACCACGGCGACGGTTTCGAGCCCGACCGCTGGAAGGGCCGCTACGCCGACTACATCCGCGGCCTGTTCGGCCTCGCCCTGTCGCGCGGCCCGCTCTTCGCCATCGTCTCGCGCCTCGTCCACCAGAAG
>CAMFKC010000501.1 GCA_945956975.1 uncultured Methylocystaceae bacterium
GGCTCGCATAGCGCATGGCTTCCAGCAGGCGGGCCGGGCGCTCGATTTCGCCCGGGCGGACGAGGGGAGAGAGCAGGCCGTCGAGCATCGCCTCGGTGGCGCTCGCGACCTCGTCCAGCCGCGAACGGAACAGGTTTGCGGTCGCGCGCTCGGTCATCTCGTCCTCGGCTCAAAAGTCCGGCTTCGCTTGCCCCATCGCCCTCCTTGGGTCAAGGCTGCGGGGGGAGGTGGCGATGGGGCGTTGGCTTGGGCGCGTCTGGCGGCTGGCGGTAGCGGTCGCGCTCGCGGCGGCGCTCGTCGTCGCCGGGCTTGCGCTGGCCTGGCGATTTTTTCCGCCGGTCTCGACCCTGATGCTCGCCCGCTATGTCACGGGCCGTCCTGTGGTTCGCGACTATGTTCCGCTCGATCGGATCGCGCCTGCGCTGGTCGCCGCCGTGGTCATGTCCGAGGACGCGAAATTCTGCCGGCACCACGGGGTGGACTGGCAGGCGCTCGGCGACGTGCTGGACGACGCCGACGACGACGGCCCGGCGCGTGGGGCGTCCACCATCACCATGCAGGTGGTCAAGAACCTGTTCCTCTGGCCCTCCCGCTCGAAGATCCGCAAGGGCCTCGAAATTCCCATGGCGCTGGCGCTCGACCTGGTCTGGCCGAAGCAGCGGATCATGGAGGTCTACCTGAACATCGCCGAATGGGGCCCGGACGGGATTTTCGGGGCCGAAGCCGCCGCGCAGGCCGATTTCAAGCGGCCCGCCGCCGCGCTTACGCAGGCGCAGGCGACCCTCATGGCCTCCGCCCTGCCCAATCCGATCCTGCGCCGCCCCGCCCGCCCGACCAAGGCGCAGCTCCGACATGCCCGGCGGGTGGCAGGCCGTCTGCCGGATGCAGCGCCTTGGCTGGATTGCCTGAAATGACTTTTGGCGGGTAATTCGTCGGCACGGGGTGGCGCGGCCGGGATTTTTGGGTTATGAGCCCGCCACCGTCCCGCCTGCGCGCCGGAGCGACGGCTGCCTGCGTTCCGCGCCTGGCGGCCGAATGCAGAGGTTGCGAGAGCCGGGCAAGCCCCGTCTTGCGGGACAATGGAGTTTCAAATGGCTGTTCCGAAGAGAAAAACCTCCCCGATGAAGCGCGGCTTCCGCCGTTCGGCGGACGCGCTCGCCGCCCCGACCTATGTCGAGGACAAGGACTCCGGCGAACTGCGCCGTCCGCACCATGTCGATCTGAAGACCGGCATGTACCGCGGCCGGCAGGTGCTGAAGCCCAAGGCCGCTCAGGAAGCCTGAGCCCTCCATCCGGCGTTTTGAACCAGCCGGCGGCCTCCGCCGGCTGTTTTCGTTCGTCCGGGTTCACGCCCCGCTGCGGCCTTCGCCGGCGAGTTGCAAGGCTTCGCGGGCGAGAGCGCCGTCGGGCGCCATCAATTCCTCCATGATCGAGAAATGATTGCGCCCGGCGAGCGGCAAGAGGCGCACCGTCGCGCCGCGCTGTCTCATGACGGGCGCAAAATCCTCGGATTGCCGGCGTAATTCGGGTAGTTCGTCCATTCCGTAGGCCAGAACCAGCGGCCCGTTGCAGGCCTGCGCCACGCGGGCGGGGCTGACCGCGTCGACCTGCGCACTGTCCAGCAGGAGCTTGTCGTTCAGCGCGCCGAGCCGGCAGGGCTCCAGATCGAAAATGCCGGAAATCGCCATGACCGCGTCGACGCCGGGTTCGCCTCCGGCCATGACGGCAAGGTGCCCGCCCGCCGACCAGCCAGACACGACCAATCTCCCCTGCGCCACGCCGAGCGAGGGGCCGTTGCTGCGCAGGAAGCCGATCGCCGCGCGGATCTCCAGGATCATCTCCCCCACGGTCGCTTCGGGGCCGAGCGTGTAGCCGGGCATCGCGACATCCATGCCCAGGGCGAGCGGCCCCTCGACGAGGCAGGCAAACGCCTCCTTGGAGCCGCGCTGCCAGTAACCGCCATGGATGAAGACGAGCAGTGGCGCGCGTTCGGCGCCGCATCGGAACACGTCGATCCGGTTGCGGTCTCGCGGCCCGTAGCCGACATCCAGCGCCCCGCCCCTCTCTTGGCGGAAGCGGGCGCTGCGCGATTCCCATCCCTCCAGACATGCGCCGCGGCCGGCGACGGCGCCGCGATTGTCATAGGCGCGATCAAGCTCGGCGCGCGTCATGCCGCGCCAGGCGCTGCGGTCGCTCATCTTCCATCCACTCCTCGATCAATGAAGGCTGCACAGTCGCGCAGAACTTCGTCACATGCCCCGGCTCCGGCGCCTCCTTCGCAAGCGCCGACGTCCAGAGTTACGCCCCGCTCGCGTCCGGCACCAGCACACGCCGCAGGCGGATCGTCTCGCGCGAGGCCATGTCGAGCCGGTCGTAATATTTCTGGATGAGTTCGACGAAGCCCGATCCGTCGATCAGCTTCAGATTGCCCTTCGACCGCGCGAAGCTCGCCGCGCTCGCCGTGTAATCGCCGGTCGTGATGAAGATGCCGACGTCGCGCTCCTGCACCATCGCGTAGAACGCCTTGACGTGATCGGCGCAGATGTTGGCGTCGTTCGACTTCACCTGGATCTTGATGATCGGCGGCTCGATGCCGAGTTCATCGCGATGCGCGATCACGTCAACGCCGTCGTCGCGCACCGCGCGCGTGGCTCGCGCATTGTAGCCCATCGCGCGAAACAGCGAGGCGACGAACGGCTCCAGCGCACTGCCCTTGAGATCGGTCTTGATCCGCTTCGAGATGAAGTCGCGCGTCGTCTCCTCGATGTCGCGCAGCACGCCGTTCTCGGTCTCGTCCTGCGTCGGCGACGTCTGCAACTCCGCGACATTGTTCGGATCGGCGAATTTCTCGCGAAACTCCTCGGCGAACGACTTCACCTCGAAAAAGGTCAGCGCCGAGCCGAGTTCGTAGAGCGCGCCCTGCGAGAAGCTGTCGCGCGACAGCTTGCCGATCCAGCGCACGCCGCGCCGGTGGCCGAATTCGGTCATGTCCTCGGTGTCGAACAGATAGGGCGCCACGACCTCGCCCCAGCGC
>CAMFKC010000502.1 GCA_945956975.1 uncultured Methylocystaceae bacterium
GCATCCGTCGCCGGCAAAGCTCACGACGGTCTTGTTCGGAAAGGCGCGCTTGGCGCCCACCGCCGCCGGCACGCCATAGCCCATCGAACCGGATGTCGTCGCCAGCTGCGATCCGAATTTCGGAATGCGCAGGAAGCGGCCGACGAAAGTGTTGTAATTGCCGGCGCCCGACGTGACGATGAAATCGTCGCCGAGCTTCTCACGCAATTGCGCCAGCGCTTGCCCGAACTGCATGGCGCCCGGAATCTGCGGCGCCGTATCGGTCCACGCGAGAAAGTCGGCATGCGCGGTTTCCGCCGCGCCCGCCCACGCGACGGCGTTCGGCGGCTGCACGCTCTCGAGCTGCGCGCAAAAAGCCTGCGGCGTGGCGTTGATTCCGAGCGTCGGATGATAGACGCGGCCGATCTCGTTGGCGTCGGCATGCACGTGCACGAAGGTCTGGCGCGGCACGGGGATTTCGAACAGCGTGTAGCTTTGCGACGGCATTTCCGCCATGCGCCCGCCCACAAGCAGCACAAGGTCCGCTTCCTTCACGCGCGCGAGAAGTTTCGGATTGGGGCCGATGCCGATCTCGCCCGCAAAATTTTTGTGACCGTTCGGAAACAGCATTGCGCGCCGGAACGAGGTGGCCACCGGCAGGTCGAAACGCTCTGCAAAGCGCACGAAGGAATCGACGGCCTTCGCGCTCCAGCCGGAGCCGCCAACAATCGCGATCGGCGCCTTGGTCGCCCAGAGCAGCTTCTGCAGTTCCGCCATCTGCGTCAGCCCCGGCCATGTCGGCGCAGGCTCGACGCGCACGGCGTCGACGGCTTCCGCCGTCTCGACCAGCATGTCCTCCGGCAGCGAGATCACCACCGGGCCGGGGCGGCCCTGCATGGCGACGTGAAAGGCGCGCGATACGATTTCGGGAATACGCGCGGGATCGTCGATCTCGGCGACCCATTTCGCGGTCGAGCCGAAGAAGGCCTTGAAGTCCATCTCCTGGAAAGCGCCGCGCGCGCGCATCGAGCGCTCGATCTGGCCGACGAAGAGAATAAGCGGCGTGGAATCGTGTTCCGCGATGTGGATCGCATGCGCCGCATTGGTTGCGCCAGGACCGCGCGTGACGAAGGCGACGCCCGGCCGCCCGGTCAGCCGCGCAGTCGCCTCGGCCGCGAGCGCAGCGCCCGTTTCCTGCCGGCAGACAGTGATTTCGACTGAGGAATCATGCAACGCGTCGAGCACGGCGAGATAGGATTCGCCTGGCACGCAGAAAACGTGTTTCACGCCATGGATCGCAAGCTGGTCGACAAGGATCTGGCCGCCAGTGCGAAGAGAATTGGATCGCTTCATTCCTCAACCTGCTCCCTGAAGTCTGCTTCCAGGCGGTTCGCCATGTCGGCGATAATCGGCCGCATCTCGGGTAGCGATCGCGTGGCGATCCGCCATACGGCGTTGGCGTCGACCCGGCGGTATTCGTGGCGCATCAGCACACCGATCGACACGAGTTCCGCGGCGTGCGGCGAAGGAACCGGCGGCTTCAATTCGTTCGGCACACGCCGCCACGCCTCGGATGCGATTTCGATGCAGCGCTCCACCGCCCGCCGTGTGCGCAGGTCCGCATAGAATTGCGCGAAGGAAATGCCGCGCAGCATTGCGCCGACGCCATCGATGGCCTCGAGCAGATCTTTCAGGCGGAGCAGTTCATCGGGCATGGCGCTCCTGCCGGGTCTAGCGTCCGCCGCCCCATGCGGGATCGGCGAGCACTTCGGCCGTATGTTCGCCCAACGCGGGCGCATGGCGCGGCGAGGCGGCGGGCTTGCCGTCGATCATGATCGCCGAGCGCACGCCGGGCGTGGAGCCGCTCTTGGCTTTCGGATTCGGCCGGTCGATCCGCATCCCGCGTTCGATCACCTGTGGGTCGGCGAAGACGTCGGGAATCGTATTGATCGGCCCTGCAGGCACGCCGATGGCGTCGAGCTTCGGCAGCAGGTCCGCCCGCGTGAACTTGCTGGTCAGCGTGTTCAGCTTCTCGTCCATCGCCTTGCGGTTGACGGCGCGCGACGGCATTTCGGCGAACAGCGGATCGTCGGCCATCTCGGGCGCGCCGAGCGCTGTCACCAGCTTGCGGAACTGCCCGTTGTTGGCCGTGGCGATGATGATGTCGCCGTCCGCGACCTTGTAGACATCGTAGGGCGTGACGTTGGGATGCGCATTGCCCATGCGCTTGCCGGCGGTTCCGCCGACGAAATAATTCAGCGCCTGGAAGCCGAGCACAGCGGTCACGCTGTCGATCAGCGCACAGTCGATATAGGCGCCTTCGCCTGTCTTCTCGCGCCGGATGATCGCGGCTTGAATCGCATTGGCGGCATACATGCCCGTAAAAATGTCGACGATGGAAATGCCGACCTTCGTCGGCGGACCGTCGGCCTGTCCCGTCACATGCATGATGCCGCCCATGCCCTGCAGCAGGAAGTCGTAGCCCGCGCGCGGCGCATAGGGGCCTGTCTGGCCGAAGCCGGTGATCGAGCAATAGATCACGTCGGGCTTCACCTTTTTCAGCCCCTCGTAATCGAGACCGAATTTCTTGAGGCCGCCGACCTTGAAGTTCTCGATCACGACGTCGGCGTTGGCGGCGAGACGGCGCACCAGCGCGCGGCCTTCTTCCGTCTCGAAATCCGCCTCGATGCAGCGCTTGCCGCGATTGCAGCCGTAGAAATAGGCGGCGCCCAGCTTCTCGCCGTCGTGCCCCTCCACGAAGGGCGGGCCCCACTGGCGCGTGTCGTCGCCCTCGCGGGCGCGCTCGACCTTCACGACATCGGCGCCGAGATCGGCGAGCAGTTGGCCCGCCCAGGGACCGGCGAGAATGCGGGCGAGTTCGAGGACGCGTATGCCGGCGAGAGGTTCGGTCATTTCTGGAGCGTTTCCGGGAACAGTTGTCTTGTTCGGGCATTCTAGCCCGACTACCCCGTCCGGAGGCAATCATGTCTGGCAAGATCAAGGTGGGCGACAGGGTTGCGTGGACGTCATCGGGTGGCAAGAGCGTTGGCAAGG
>CAMFKC010000503.1 GCA_945956975.1 uncultured Methylocystaceae bacterium
CTGCATGCGCGCCTCCATGAGTCGATTTATGAGATTTACGCAACATATCGTCAAGCGCGCTGTTGCGATTTTCGCCACGACCGTCGGTTTCGGGCTAGCGCAAGCAGGCATGGCGGCGGCCGCTCCAGCCTGCGTTCCAGCCAAGGTTGCGGACGGCAGTTTCACCATCTGCGCTTTCGATCCGGCCAAGGCGGATATTCGGCTTTTCTGGCAGGATTCCAGCGGCGACGCCTATGGCGGCTTCGACCGGCTGGCCGACGATATCGCCAGCAAGGGCGGGCGGCTGACCTTCGCGATGAACGCCGGCATGTATCAACCTGACCTGTCGCCCGTTGGCCTCTACATCGAAAAGGGCGAGGAACTGAAGCCGGTCAACCGCCGCGCCGGCGCTGGCAATTTCGGGATGCTGCCCAACGGCGTGTTTTGGGTAAGGGGACAGGCGGCGGGTGTGACCGAGACGAAGAAATTTCTCGGTCAGAACGCCAAAGCCGACTACGCCACGCAGTCTGGACCGATGCTGGTCATCGGCGGCAAGGTGCACCCCAAGATCAAGCCGGACGGCGTGTCGGAGAAGACCCGCAACGGCGTAGGCCAGTGCGACGACGGGCTTGTACGTTTCATCATCGCGGACACGCCCGTCACATTCTGGACCTTCGCTACGATCTTCCTCTCGCTGAAGTGCAACGACGCCCTGTTCCTCGACGGCTCGATCTCGGCGCTCTATGCGCCGGATATCAAGCGCAACGACGGCTGGAAATCGATCGGTCCGATCGTCGGCGTCGTCGAGGGACTGAAGAGATAGGCGTCAGGACGCCTTGACCAGCGGCAATCCAGGCGCGGCGACCTCGTCGGTCCAGACGGTAAATGACGTCAGCGCGTGCGGGCCAAACGAGTTGATGAGCGGAATGTCGGCCGCATCGCGACCGCGCGCCACCAGGATTCGCCCGATTCGGGGCACGTTGTGCCGCGCGTCGAACGTATGCCATCCACCTTCCAGATAGACCTCGAACCAGGCATTGAAATCCATCGGGGCGGGATCGGGCGGCACGCCGATATCGCCGAGGTAGCCGTTGCAATACCGCGCCGGGATGTTCATCGCGCGGCAGAACGCGACGGCGAGGTGCGTGAAGTCGCGGCAGACGCCGACGCGCTCGTTGAAAGCGTCCAGCGCCGTGCGCGTGGAGCGCGCCTGCTGATAGTCGAACGTAAGATGTCCGTTCACGAAATCGCAGATCGCCTGCACACGTGCCCATCCCGGCTGCACCGTGCCGAACAGGTCCCAGGCGGCCTGGCTCAGAAGGTCGGTCTCGACATAGCGGCTGCCTTGCAGGAACACGAGCGTGTCATCCGGCAGGTTTGCAATCGGAATTTCCGCTGCGTCCACGGGCTGGCGGTCAGGTTCGCCCGAAACTTCGATAACGCCGCCCGCACGGATCGTGCAGTCGCCCGCAGGCGCAAGGAAGCGACGGCACGTGTTGCCGAAAGAGTCGCGATAGACGCGAGAGAACAGGAAGGGCCGCGCTGCGAAAGGAGCCTCAGCGACCACGTTGGCTGTCAGCGACGGATGAAGGTCGAGCTGGCAGATCATGGCTGTCGGGGACTGGCAAGCCAAACCGATTTCGTATCCATAGGCGATTTTCATGTCGGAATTCCGGGCGCAGACGCAGGTGCAACCTCAACGTCGCCGCGGCTATGCGGTTCCCCGCGCAGCCTGCGCAGGGTGCTGAAAAATCAGGCGATTATCCCGGCGGCTTGGTCAGTTCGTCCCCGACATGCGGAAGGTTTTCATGCATGCGCGCCAGCAGCCGCACGGCTATTGCGCGCTCTTCCTCCGAAAAGCCCGTCAGCAATTGTTCCTCACGCGCCCGCGCGACCAGCGCAATTCGGTCGTGCAAGGCGATTCCCGACCCGGTGAGCGCCACGAACTGCCGCCGGTTGTTGTTGTCGCGGTAGCGGGTTTCCGCATAGCCCTTGTCGGTGAGGAAGCGCAGCGAGCGGCTGACGCCCGCCTTGTCGAGGCCGATCACCTCGCAGATGCGGCCTGCGGTGATCCACGGCTCCACCGCCAGCAGCGCCATGATGCGCCATTCCACGATGCCGACGCCGAACCGCCGCCGGTAGATCAGCGAGGCGCTCGACGACAGCTTGTTGGCGATCCACGTCAGGAAGGCGGGAACGTAATTCTCGAGGTCGAGCGCATTGGGCGAGGAGCGCGCGTCCGCGGCGACCGCCTCTGCGCGCTTCTCCTTCGTCACCGTCCCGCGTTGCGCCTCGTCGTTCTTCGGGGCGGCCGCCTTGCCCATGAAACCCTCATGCCCGCGTCACGCGCACCGGGAGCGAAGCAAAGGCGCGCAGCACGTTATTATAGAGGCGTTTCGGTTCGCCCGCGAGTTCGACCGTCTTCACCTTGCGCGCGAAGGCGGCGAACACCGCCTCGCCTTCGAGGCGCGCGATCGGCTGGCCCACGCAGCCGTGAATGCCCGTGCCGAAGCCCATATGCCCGACCACGCGCCGCTCGATGTCGAATTCGTCGGCGCGCTCCCAGCGGCGCGGATCGCGATTGGCCGACTGCATGAAGGCGCAGATCTTCTCGTCCGCGCCGATCGTCACGCCGCCGATCTCCGTTTCCTTCGTCGTCGTGCGGAAGAAGCACTGCGCCGGGCCTTCGTAGCGCAGGCTCTCCTCGAAGGCGTTGCGCGCCAGCTCCGGCTTTTCGCGCAGCTTCGCCCATTGGTCGGGATGCGTGGCGAGGCACCAGAGCAGATTGCCGAAGGCGTTGCAGGTCGTGTCCACGCCCGCCGACAGGAAGGAGCGCACGAGCATGCCCGCCTCGTCCTCCTTCAGCTCGCCGCTGTCGACGGCGGCATAGATGATCGCGCCGAGCCCGTCCTTGGTCAGCGCCTGGCGCGTGCAGGCGCCCATGATCCAGCCGCGCACCGCGTCCGCGTTGGCAAAGGCGGCCTGCGTGAACTCGTTCTGCGGCCCGAAGGAATTGAACACCATCGAGCCATAGGGCAGCAGGTTCTC
>CAMFKC010000504.1 GCA_945956975.1 uncultured Methylocystaceae bacterium
GCGAGCGTGTCGATCGGCGATTCCATCGTCATGCTGGTCGATGAGATGAAGCAATGGGATGTCCTCGGCCCCAACGCGCGCGGCGGCGGTTCGGTGACGATCCATCTCACCGTGCCTGATGTCGACGCGTCCTGGGCGCGCGCGGTCGAAGCCGGCGCGACGCCGCGCATGCCGGTCGCCGACATGTTCTGGGGCGACCGCTACGGTCAGGTCGTCGATCCCTTCGGGCACATGTGGTCGATCGCCACGCATATCCGCGACATGACCGGCGAGGAGATCGCCGCCGCCGCGAAGGAAGCGATGAAGAACGCGCCGGGCTGCCCGGAGCAGGCCCAGGCCTAGACGATCTCGATCTCGACCTTGTCGGGATAGAAAGCGAGATGCCCGGCGATTGCGGCCACCGCCTCGCCCGGCGTCTCGTAGGTCCACACCGCATTGTCGGCGCGTCGCGCGCCGTCCACCAGCGTGAAGTAATGCGCATCGCCCTTGTAGGGGCAGTGCGTAATGCGCTCGGTGCGATCGAAGAAGTCCATGTCGGCGTCATCGCGCGGAATATAGAAAACGCTCGGGTAGCTCGCCTCTTTCAGTTCGAGCGCCGCAGTGGTGTCGGCAATCGTCTTGCCGTTGAACTTGACGCGCACCTGCTTCGAAAAGGGCGTGATCGTGATCGGATGGTCGGGACCAGGACTTCTGAGCGCTGCGGGCATGGGGTCTCCTGAGGTTGGAGTCCAAGCTAGCGCGGCGACGCCCCCTGTCGAGCGCTGACGCCGCAGCTATGGCTCCGCCGCAGACGTCTGCCCCGCCCGGCGCGCAAGCTTGGCCGCGAGATTGAGCCCGACGCCCGGACGCGACCACGGGCACACGGCGATGCAGATCGCGCAGCCCGACGTCTCTGCGAAGAACGGGATGCATTTGTCGAAATTCACCGACCACCTGACTTCGCCGCGCACCATCTTTTTCTCCGGCGCGATCGCCTCCGGCGGGCACGCGTCCTCGCACACACGACAATGCGTGCAGAAATCGTCGACGCCGAACGCGCGTCGCGGCGTCGCTGCGAAGGGCGCGTCGGTCAGCACCGCGCCCAAGCGGAAGGCCGCGCCCAATTCCGGATTGATCAGCGACCCGTGCTTGCCGAGTTCGCCGAAGCCCGCCTCGATCGCCGGCGGAATGAGCACGATCTTGCTGGCCATAGGGCCTGTCACCGCGTCGGCGTCCCACCCTTGTTCACGCAGCCAGCCGGCGACCTTCTTCGCGACCGTCGCGGCGCGCGTGTACTGGCGCATCACGTCGGCGCCCGCGTCGATCGCCGGCGCTGTCTTCAACCGCTCGTAGTCGTGCTGCACGCCGAGCACGATCACATTCCTGAATTCGCTCGTCTGACCCTCGAACAGCCAGTCCTGCTTCAACGGCGTGACGCCGACGCGCTCGCAATCGCCATCGTCGACGAAGCGTTGCAGCGCGGCGGTCCAGTCCTGAGGGGACCGCTCGACCTGCGTTGGCGCGACGGGCGGCAAGGGCGCGTCGAGCACGACCTTGCGCTTCGCCCGCTCGACCGCAAGTTCAGTGCCTGGCGGCTCATTCGTGTAGAACCACCGCTGCACGTTTCCGAAGGGTATGTCGCCGGGGTCGGGCGCCCAAAAAACGACGCGCGGCCGGCGCGGCGCGGTTTCGCCGACTCCGTTGATGTCGTCGCCGTTGATGTTCGGCCGCAGCGCCGTCATCTCGGCGTTGGGCGTGAACGGGCGATAGGGGTTCGGTTTCGCCATCGACGCACGGCTCCCGGTCAGCGATCCGCTTGACGATAGCAAATCGCCAAGCCGGCGCGACATAGGATTCCGGCGAGCGCCCCGCCCGCCGGACCGGTGCGTGTCAGACCCCGTGGCTCTTCAGCGCGGTCGCGATCTCGTCGAGGATCGCAGGATCGTCGATTGTCGCGGGCATCGCCCATTCGTCGTGATCGGCGATCTTCTTCATCGTCGCGCGCAGGATCTTGCCCGAGCGCGTTTTCGGCAGGCGATCGACGCAGACCGCGATCTTGAAGGCGGCGACGGGGCCGATCTTGTCGCGCACCAGCGCCACGATTTCCTTCTCGATCTGTTCGTGCGGCTTGTTGACGCCCGCCTTCAGCACGACGAAGCCGCACGGCTGCTCGCCCTTCAGCGCGTCCTTGATGCCGATGACGGCGCATTCCGCGACGTCGGGATGCGACGACAGGACCTCCTCCATGCCGCCTGTCGACAGACGATGGCCGGCGACGTTGATGATGTCGTCGGTGCGGCCCATGATGTAGAGGTAGCCGTCCTCGTCTACGAAGCCCGCGTCCGCCGTCTTGTAGTAGCCGGGGAATTCCTCGAGATAGCTCTCGACCATGCGCTTGTCGTTCTGCCACAGGGTCGGTAGGCAACCGGGCGGCAGCGGCATCTTCACGACGATCGAGCCCATGTGTCCGGTCGGCACCGGCTTGCAGCCCTCGTCCACGATCTGCACGTCGTAGCCCGGCATCGGCACCGTCGGCGAACCGTATTTGACCGGCAACTGGCCGAGGCCGACGGGATTGCCGGCGATGCACCAGCCGGTTTCCGTCTGCCACCAGTGATCGAGCACGGGCTTCTTGAGGATCTGCTCGGCCCACTGGATCGTGTCGGGATCGGCGCGCTCGCCTGCCAGGAACAGCGTGCGCATGCAGGTGAGATCGTAGCGCGCGAGATGTTCGGCCTTCGGATCTTCCTTCTTGATGGCGCGGAAGGCCGTCGGCGCCGTGAAGAGCGCGACGATCTTGTTCTCGGCGATCACACGCCAGAAGGCGCCGGGATCGGGCGTGCCGATCGGCTTGCCCTCGTAGACGATGGTCGTGGCGCCATGCAGCAGCGGAGCATAGGCGATGTAGGAATGGCCGACGACCCAGCCGACGTCGGACGCAGCCCAGAAGGCCTCGCCCGGCTCGACCCCGTAGAGGTTCTTCATCGTCCACTTCAGTGCGACCATGTGGCCGCCATTGTCGCGCACCACGCCCTTCGGCAC
>CAMFKC010000505.1 GCA_945956975.1 uncultured Methylocystaceae bacterium
ACAGCATCTTCACGCGATCGGCCCCGCGCTTGCGCAGGCTGTCGCGGAAGGCGCCGGCCTGCACGACATCGCCGCCGAGATCGGCGATGCCGAACTGGCTGGCGTAGCCCTCGAAGACGCCGGACGCGCTGACTTCGCCAACCGCGAGCGGCGCGCGTTTCACCTCGGGCGCCCGCATGAGCGCGCGCGTCAGGGCGCGCGCCATCGACGCGCGGTCGATCAACGTCATGTGTCTCTCCAGGAAACTGGACCGCGAGCCTTCAGGCTCGCTTCAATGGGAATTCAGTGCGAGCCTGAAGGCTCGCGGTCCGGGCGCGCTGTGCGCGCGAAACGCTCGAGCGTTTGCCAGAAGGTCCTGATCAAGACTTCCGGATCGCGCCGGCGGGGCGCGCGACGTTTCGAAACGAGAAAGCGCAGAGTCATGTCAGCCCTCGCGGCCGAACCGGCGGTTGAAGCGCGCGAGTTCGCGCAGGAAGAGATCGAAGCGGCGGTTGGACGCCGCGAGTTCGCGCAGCGCGTACCAGAGCAAGGTCGACATTGCGCTCGCCCAGAGGAACAGCGCGATATGCGCGAGATCGCCGCGCGCCGCGATGAGCGCGAGGAGGTCGTTCATGCCGATGCATTCGGCGGCGGCGCGCCGCGCGCCGCAAACCCCAGCAGTTCCCGCTTCTCGTCCACCGACAGAAACGTCGCCGCATCCACGCGCGCCCATTCGGCGGCGCGCTCCGCTGACAGCGCATCGATGCGGTCGACGTCGTAGTCGAAGCGCAGGCCGGGCCAGGCGGGTTGCAGCCAGTGCTCGAAGGCGCGCTGCAGGCGCTGCACCATGGGGATGACGGCCTGGCGCCAGAAGGCGGCGTTGGCCTCGACGTAATTGGCGCGCGTGTTGTCGCCGGGCAAGCCGAGAACCATCGGCGGCACGCCGAAACAGAGCGCGATTTCTCGCGCAGCGGCTGCTTTCGCCTCGATGAAATCCATGTCCTTCGGCGACAGCGAGAGCGCCTTCCAGTCGAGGCCGCCGTCGAGCAGCAGAGGGCGGCCGGCATTGTCGCTGCCCGAGAAATTCTCCTCGAGCTCGCTCTTCAGCCGGTCGAATTGCGCGTCGGTGAATTGCGCGCCGTCGCTCGCGCCATAGACCAGAGCGCCGGAAGGGCGGGCGGCATTGTCGAGCAGCGCCTTGTTCCAGAAGCCCGCGGCATTGTGCGTGTCGATCGCCACATGCGCGGCTGCGAGCGGCGGCAGGCCGTAGTGATCGTCGAGCGGGTGTCCGAGACGGATATGCATGATCGGCTCGACGCCCTGCCCGATCATGTCGTAGCGCACGCGATCGCCGGCGAAGACGTACTCGTAGCCCGCCGGCCAGCCGTTGGGCCCGGGCGCAACCGTCATGCGATCGCTGCGCAGCGCATAGATCTCGCGCATCTGGCCATCGACCTGCGAACCCTCGACATAGGCGTTGCCGAAGAGAAGGAGATTGACGACGAGGCTCTCGATAAGGTCGGTCGACGTCTGCGCGGGATTGGGGCGCGCGAGAAGGTCGAGCAGCGGATGGGCGGTCAGTTCCGCCCTGCCCTCGTAGAGCCGCCAGGGAATGGTCGCCGTGCATTCGGCGATCATGCGTACGCAGCGATGCACGATGGCGTTGCGCTCGAATCCTTCGCGGGTGAGCGCGACATAGTCGCGCGGCGTCCAGCGCGCGGCGCCGACGGTGTGCAGCGCCAGCATGGCGCCGGCGCGCGAGCGCTTGGTTTCGCGCGGCTGCGCGCCGAAGAGGCGGGAGAGGAGGGACATGGGATTCTCGTATTGGTGACGCTCTTCCTTATCCCGCGGGGCGGGAGAAGGTGGCCCTCGCGGAGCGAGGGTCGGATGAGGGACTTGCGATTTCACAGAAAGATTTGGGCAACGGCGCCGCCCTCATCCGTCATGCTTCGCATGACACCTTCTCCCGCTCCGCGGGAGAAGGAAGAGCGCCTACAGCCGCCGCACGCGCGGCGTCGTGCGCTTGCCGTCGAGCGCGAGATGCGTGACCGCCCAGACCAGCGCGTCGAGCCGATCCGGGCTCCCGCCGTTCAGCAATCCATCCGGACCGAAAGAACACATCTCGTCCTCAAGCTCCGGAAAGGCGCCGGCGTGGCGCACACGGTCCTGCTCGTAGAGCAGCGCAACAGGGGAGGCGCGGAGATATTTACCACGCGAGGCTCGCACTTTCACGACCGGCACAGCAGGGTCCGCCTGCGCGATCACGCTCGCCACCATGTCGCCGCCCTGGTTCACCTCGACGACCAGCGCGTCGGCCTGCAATTCGTGATAGAGCGCCGTCGCGCGCGCGGCCCATTCGGCGGGCCGCGCCGCGGCGAGCGTGGCGTCGGACAGAACATAGACGCGGCCCTCCCCGTCCATTCCGGCCGCGACGATTCCGCATTTGTCGGCGCGCTTGTGCGAAGCCGCCGGCGGATCGACGGCGACGACGATGCGGGCGAGCGGCGGCGCTTCACTGATCCGCACACGCTCCAGCATGTCGCGCGACCAGAGCGCATCGGCGCGCTCTTCCACGATGGCGCCGTCGATCTCCTGGCGTCCCAGCCGCGTGCCGCCGTAGCGCTCCTCGATGGCGCGCAGGAAGTCGGGCGGCAGGTGCGCGGCGTTGGCGCGCGTGGAGGCGCGCGTCACGACATTGGCGGGGTCGTGCATGAGCTTCTTCAACAGAGCGAGAGGGCGCGGGGTCGTCGTCACCATGGCGCGCGGCCAGTGGCCGAGGCGCAGGCCGAATTGCAGCATGTCCCAGACCTCCTGCGCATGGCGCCATTTGGCGACTTCGTCGCACCAGGCGGCGTCGAATTGCGGGCCGCGCAGGCTCTCGGGATCTTCGGCCGAAAACACCTGCGCGATGGCGCCGTTGCGCCACGTGAGGCGCCGGCGCGAGGCTTCCCAGTGCGGGCGCTCCCATTTGCCATGCGCGGCGAGAACGCCCGAAACGCCTTCCACCATCACTTCGCGCGCATCGGCCCAAGTC
>CAMFKC010000506.1 GCA_945956975.1 uncultured Methylocystaceae bacterium
CCAGCAGATCGGCGGCGGCGAGGCCAAGCGATAGTGCGCGATCGACCTTCGGTTCGCGTGCGAGATCGGACACGAAACCCATCGACGGGGAGAGGTCCATCCACAGCCACAGCGTATGCGCGGCTTCCCATTCCCGCTCGCGCACGAACAGGCCGTCGCCGCGCGCGGAGCGGCGCCAGTCGATGCTCTGCGCCGCCTCGCCCGAGGTGAAGTGGCGGAACTGCCAGAACGTCTCGCCGACGCCCGCGCGCCTGCGGCCATGCACGCCGTGCATCAGCGACGCAGCGATTTCTTTCGCAGCGACAAGCGCCGCCGGCAGCCGCCGCGCCAGATCGAGCGCGACCTGTCGGCAGCGCGGCGCATGCGCGCTGGCGCTCGCGTCGATCAGGCGCGCATCGGCCATCAGGAGAACCGCGCGGTCAGTTTCTTCACCAGCCCGGAAATCGTCTCGCCATCGGCGCGCGCGGCGAAGGTCAGCGCCATGCGGTGCTTCAGCACGGGTTCGGCCAGGGCCACGACATCGTTGATCGAGGGCGCGAGCCGCCCGTCGAGCAGCGCGCGGGCGCGTGTGGCCAGCATCAGCGCCTGTGCGGCGCGCGGGCCCGGCCCCCAGGCGACATGCCGCATGATCGCGGGATCGCCCTCGCCGGGGCGCGCCGAGCGCACGAGATCGAGAATGGCGTCGAGCACGGTTTCGCCGACCGGCAGGCGGCGCACGAGGCGCTGCGCGGCCGCCAGATCCTCGACGCTCATCGCCTGCTTCGGCTTCGATTGCGCATCGCCGGTCGTATCCAGCAGGATGCGGCGCTCGGCGGCGCGGTCCGGATAGCCGACGTCGATCTGCATCAGAAAGCGGTCGAGCTGGGCTTCGGGCAGCGGATAGGTGCCCTCCTGCTCCAGCGGGTTCTGCGTCGCCAGCACATGGAACGGGCGCGGCAGGTCGTAGCGCTGGCCGGCGACCGTCACATGCTGCTCCTGCATCGCCTGCAGCAGCGCCGACTGCGTGCGGGGCGAGGCGCGGTTGATCTCGTCGGCCATCAAGAGCTGCGTGAAGATCGGCCCCTGCACGAAGCGGAAGGCGCGCTTGTGGTCGGGCGTTTCGTCCAGCACTTCCGAGCCCAGGATGTCCGAGGGCATCAGGTCGGGCGTAAATTGGATGCGCTGGCTGGCGAGCCCGAGCACGACGGCCAGCGTCTCGACGAGCTTGGTCTTGGCGAGGCCCGGGACGCCGACCAGCAGCCCGTGGCCGCCCGACAGGACGGTGGCCAGCGTTTCTTCAACCACGGCGCCTTGCCCCAAAATGACCGCCTCTACGGCGGCGCGCGCGCCTGCGAGCTTGTCCAGCGCGCGTTCGGCCTGTTGGGCGACGGCGTCGTCGAGCGAGGTCGGAACGGCTTCGGGTGCGGACATATGACCTCGCGGTTTCGGCCTGAACCGGCTGGTTTCCGATTCTGGGCCCGAGCCCTAGATTATGGGGTTCTGGAACGTGACGGCCAATAGGCGCGGGATTATGGCGAACGAAGAGGTTAAACCGGCGGCGTCGAGCGGCGGGCTGGAAGGTTTGGCGGCGGTGGCGCGCGCGGCGGGCGCCGAGCGGAAGAAACTGCCGCCCGTCCACCTGTGGAACCCGGATTTCTGCGGCGATATCGACATGCGCATCGCCGCCGACGGCACGTGGTTCTACATGGGCACGCCGATCGGCCGGCCGGCGCTGGTGCAGTTGTTCTCCACCATCCTGCGCAAGGACCCCGAGCGTTACGTGCTTGTCACGCCCGTCGAGCGCGTCGGCATCAAGGTGGATGACGCGCCGTTTCTGGGCGTGGAATTGCGGAAGTCGCAAGACGAGCGCGGGCAGGTGCTGCGTCTTCGCACCAATGTCGAGGATTGGGTCGAAATCGACGCCGCCCATCCGCTGCGCTTCGAGCCCGGCGCCTCGGAGGGCCTGAAGCCGTATGTGCTGGTGCGCGACAAGCTGGAAGCGCTGGTCAAGCGCGCGCTGTTCTACGATCTCGTCGAATGGGGCGAGGTGCGCGCCATGAACGGCGAGGACATGTTCGGCGTGGCGTCGGCTGGCGCATTCTTCCCGATGGCGAAGGCCACCGAGGTTGAGGCTTGGGCGGGGCAATGAGGGCCCGGCTTCTCCTGGCGGCCGCGATGCTGTGCACATGCCCTGCGCACGCGCAGATCGCCTGCTCCGGGAGCCTCCAGCCATGGACGCGGATCGAACTGCATCTGGGCCTCGGCATCCCCGGCGGCGGCGAGGTTTCGCCAGCGCAATTCCGCAATTTTCTCGAGGGCACGGTGACGCCGCGTTTTCCGGACGGCTATACCGTGGCGCAGGCGACGGGCCACTATCGCTACAAATCCGGCAAGATCGCCGCGGAGCCGACGCGGGTTCTGACGATCCTCAGCAAGGCGCCGGATGAAGCTGGGCCGAAGGTCGACGAGATCGTGAAGATCTACAAGGACCGCTTCAAGCAGGAGAGCGTCGGCCGCAGCCACCGGGTCGATTGCGTCGCCTTCGATTGACCGGCGCATTTCGCCAAGCCTCGCCTGACGTTCTAGTATCACGCCAATGACCATCGCCTCGCGCGCCATCCAGACGCCATTCCACATCGCCTTCGTTCGCGAACAGCTCGCCCGCCCCGGCCGCGCCCCCGCGCGCCAGCCTGGCGACGACTATGCCCTCGCAGACCAGCGTGAGGACGAAATCGCGGCTGCGCTGGAAGCGGCGCGACCGGCCGCCGTGCTGATCGGTCTGATCGAACGGCCGCATGGAACGACGGTCATGCTGACGGAGCGCGCCACACATCTGCGCAGCCACTCCGGCCAGGTGGCCTTCCCGGGCGGAAAGATCGATCCGGGCGAGGACGCGGTGGAGGCGGCGCTGCGCGAGGCCGAGGAAGAGATCGGGCTCGCGCGCAAGCATGTCGAGGTTTTCGCCGCGCTCGACCCCTATCCTGTCTCTTATACACATCTCCGAGCCCACGAGACGCTCATGAATCTCGT
>CAMFKC010000507.1 GCA_945956975.1 uncultured Methylocystaceae bacterium
GGGTTCGACAACTGGCGCCCTTCGCGCAGCCGCCCTGCAGTCAGGCGAGAAATAGCAGATTGCGTCGTCTGACCAAGGCAACGGCCCCTCGCGAAACCGGATGCCCGAACACATCTCCAGCAGGTGCCGGATCGTAAGCGCGCCTATGGCCCCGCCCGCGAATTCGGGCAGACATTCCTCGACCCGCGCTTCAATGCCGGCAATTAGCCCGTCTGCGATCGCGGCGCCCACGAGAGCCGACGCAAAGGACTTGGTGACCGAAAAGCAGCGCGCTGCGGTACTGCGTGTCACGCCGTCCGCATACCACTCGTATGCGATGCGACCGCCCGTAACGACAAGCAGCGCCGTTGTCCCCGTTCTGTCCAGCAGCCCGGGCAGGGCCGCTTCCATGACGCCGTCCGGACCCTTGAGGACGACCGGTCGGAAATCGAATTGATCGCTCTCTTCCGGTAGCGCAAGCGGGCTTGGCGAAGGTTCTAGCGGCTGCGCCGGGAAACGCAGGTGGTCCTGATCGGTTGGCTTGTTCCACAGAACGTACCGGCCAAGGCGCGTGGATGTCAGCATGGGTCGGCCTGCGCTCCGACAGCTTTGAAAGATCGACGTCCTAGTGCGCCGGCCGGAATTTGGCGAGCGCGAATTTCAATTTCGGAGGCCAAGATCAAGCCGCATTAACGCTCGATTCACCATGTTGGAACGATGGTCGAGCAACCGGACCAATGCTGTGAGCTACCTCGATCCGCCGCCGATGCCCGCCGCGGTCGTCGTCCAGAA
The DNA here is from genome assembly GCA_945956975.1 of uncultured Methylocystaceae bacterium. Taxonomy (GTDB): domain Bacteria; phylum Pseudomonadota; class Alphaproteobacteria; order Rhizobiales; family Beijerinckiaceae; genus JAJXWB01. The sequence continues at coordinate 772 of CAMFKC010000507.1, forward strand.
GGACGTCGGCGGGCTGGTGCGCGCCTATCAGGAGCGCACGGACCTCTATCGTTCGCAGAACCGCGAGGTGCGGCTGCACGAATGCCGCTCGGCCTGCACGCTCGCGCTCTCGCTGCCGAACGTCTGCGTCTATCCATCCAGCCTGCTCAAATTCCACCAGGCCTACAACGACATTACCAAGGAGGTGGACTATGGCGTCACCAGCGAGCTGTGGTCCTCCTATCCCCAAGGCGTTCGCGAAAAACTCGGCACGCTGACACGGCAGTACAAGGTGCTGAAGGGATCCGAACTGATCGCGCTGGGCGTGCGCAATTGCAACGCGCCCGCGCGCCAGCCGCAGATCATGATCGCCAGGGCTTCGCCGGCGCCTGCCGCGGAGGGCGGCGATTTCCTGAAGGGTGTGCAAGGCGCGGTCGAGACACTGTTCGGCGCGGGCGCGAAGGCGCCGCCGGCTGCGCCGGCCGCCAAACGCCCTGCGCCGCAAAAACCTGCAGAACCCGCCGTTACGCCGGAGCCGGCGGCCCCGCCGCCTGCAACCCTGCAAGCCAGCGTCAGCACGCCGCTGCCGCCGCCGCGCCCGCCCATGATCGGCGCGGTTCCCACGCCGCAGCCGCCCGTGCCCAAGGGTACGCCCGTTTATTTCAGGCCGATTGCCGGTTCAGCGCCTATATTGGAGCCACGCTTCGTTCAGCTGGTGGTGGTTCGCCGCCGGATCGCGGAGCTCGGCTTTGCTTTCGTCACCCGCTGATTTCTGGTAGCCAAACGCCATGGAAAACGTCGCAAAGCTTGCGGAAACCCGCGCCTATCAGGATGTCGAGACCCAGATGCGCCTGCTCGGCCGCGCCGCCCGCAAGGCCGCGCGCGCGCTGGCGCTGTCGTCCGGCCCGACGCGCGACACGGCGCTGCACGCCGCCGCCAGCGCAATTCGCGCGCGCGAAGCGGACATCCTCGCCGCAAATGCGCAGGACGTTGCCGATGCGGTTGCGCGCGGCACCGCCGGCTCCTTCATCGACCGCCTGACGCTGAACCCGGCGCGCGTCGAAGCCATGGCGCGCGGGCTGGAAGAGATCGCCGCCCTGCCCGACCCGCTCGGCCGGGTGCTCGCCTCCTTCGCGCGGCCGAACGGCCTGAGGATCGACCGCGTCGCGACGCCGCTCGGCGTCGTCGGCGTGATCTACGAGAGCCGCCCCAACGTGACCGCCGACGCGGGCGGGCTCTGCCTCAAGGCCGGCAATGTCGCCATCCTGCGTGGCGGCTCCGAGAGCGCCCGCTCGACGGCGGCGATCCACGCCTGCCTCGTCGAAGGCCTGCGCGCCGCCGGCCTGCCGGAGGCCGCCATTTCGCTCGTGCCGACGCAGGACCGCGCGGCGGTCGGGCATATGCTGGCCGGCCTCGACGGCGCCATCGACGTCATCGTTCCGCGCGGGGGAAAAAGCCTTGTCGCGCGCGTGCAGCACGAGGCGCGCGTGCCAGTGTTCGCGCATCTCGAAGGCCTCGTGCACATTTTCATCGATCGCGCAGCCGATCTCGAAAAGGCCAAGACGATCGTGCTCAACGCCAAGCTGCGCCGCACCGGCATTTGCGGCGCGGCGGAGACGCTGCTCGTGGATCGTGCGGTGGCCGCGACGCATCTCGCGCCGCTGGTGACAATGCTACTCGACGCCAAATGCGAAGTGCGCGGCGACTCGGCGACGCAAGCCGTGGATGCGCGGGTGAAGCCTGCAACGGAAGAGGATTGGCGCACCGAATATCTCGACGCGATCATTTCCGCGAAGGTGGTCGACGGGATCGATGCGGCGATCGAGCACATCGAAACCTACGGCTCGCATCACACGGACTGCATCATCACCGAGGACAAGGCGACAGCCGAACGGTTCCTCAGCGAGGTGGACTCGGCGATCGTGCTGCACAACGCCTCCACGCAATTCGCCGATGGCGGCGAATTCGGCTTCGGCGCGGAGATCGGCATCGCGACGGGCCGGATGCATGCGCGCGGGCCGGTCGGCGTCGAGCAGTTGACGAGCTTCAAGTACCAGGTGCGCGGCGACGGACAGGTCCGGGCGTGACAACGGACGGGACCGCGAGCCTTCAGGCTCGCTGCCTCCAATGCGAGCCTGAAGGCTCGCGGTCCGGCGTGGCGCCATGATCCCCCGCCGTCCGCCGCATGCGCCGGGCATGCGCCTCGGCCTGTTCGGCGGCACGTTCAACCCGCCGCACGCATGCCACATGCTGGTCG
>CAMFKC010000508.1 GCA_945956975.1 uncultured Methylocystaceae bacterium
GGCTCGCTCTGGGGCAAGCCGATGTGGGGAACGTACTGGGTGTGGGACGCGCGCCTCACCTCGATGCTCGTTCTGCTGCTGATCTATCTCGCGCTGATCGCGCTGTGGAACACGATCGAGGAGCCGCAGCGCGCCGCCAAGGCCGCCGCCGTCATGACCTTGGTCGGACTGGTCAACATTCCCATCATCAAGTTTTCTGTCGACTGGTGGAACACGCTGCATCAGCCGGCCTCGGTGTTCACGACGAGCGGCCCCGCGATCTACGCGTCGATGCTCTGGCCGCTGCTCATCATGGCGGTCGGCGCGACCTTCCTGTTTCTCGCGCTGCACCTCATGGCGATCCGCAACGAGATCCTGCGCCGCCGGCTCGATCGCCTGACGCGGCTCGCCGCCAGCGCCAACGACGCGCCGCGCACGGCCCGTTTCGAGGCCGCGCAATGAGCCAGGATCACGCCTTCTTCATCGTGCTCTCCTACGCGATCACGGCGCTTGCGGTTTTCGGGACGATCGCGGCCATCATGCTCGACTATCGACGTCTGAAGAAAAGCCTTCAGGCGATGGGCGTGGCCGTCGCCGCCCGCGACGACGCGCAGCACCTCGACTGACACGGCCCTCGACGGGCGCTGCGGGACGCGAGACACTGCGCGCCCTTTTGGAGCGCGCAATGAGTTTTCCCGGCAGGCCCGACATCAGCGAAGCCTTCGAACGGCAGGCGAAGGCCTGCGCCGATATGGGCGCGCCCTTCACATCGAACCTCTGCCGACTGCTCGATGCGCGGCTCGACGAAACCACCGCGCTCGGGCGCCGCGTCGCCGCGTGGCCGGGCGATTCGCTCTGGCCGGACCTCGTGCCGTTGCGCGTCTGCGCGGCGCTGAACAATCTCGTGCGCACGGGCCGCGCGCCTGCGCTCGCAGCCTTCTACCCGCCTCACACCCCCGGCGACGACGAGCCGTTCTGGAACGCGATCGCCGCGACCATTGGCGCGCACGACGATGCGATAACCGCATTTCTCAACTCGCCGCCGCAGACCAACGAGGTCGTGCGATCGGCTGTCCTGCTCGGCGGATTCCTGACGATCGCGGCCTCGACCGGCCGGCCACTCGCGCTCTACGAGCTCGGTGCGAGCGCCGGGCTCAACCTGCTGTTCGACCGCTACGCCTATGACCTCGGCGAGGGCCGCAAGTGGGGCGACCCGGCTTCCCCCGTGAAGATCGCGGCGCCCTGGTCGGGCGAGGCGCCCGCGCTCGACACGCGATTGCAGATCGCCTCACGGCAGGCGGTCGATCTCAAGCCTGTCGATGCGCGCGCCGGCGCAGATCGCGAGCGCATGCTCGCCTACATCTGGCCGGAGCAGACCGAGCGTCTGCGCCGCATCGAGCCTGCGCTCGACATGGTGGCCAGGAGCGATCTCATCGTCGCCCGCGGCGATGCGCTGGCATGGCTGCGCAACGTGATGGCGGGACCGCCCGAGGACGGCGTGTGCCGCGTCGTCTTTCACAGCGTCTTCTTCCAGTATCTGCCGGCGGACCTGCGCGAGGCCTTGCGCGCGGAAATCGTCGCGATCGGCGAGAGGGCGACTGCAACGACGCCTTTCGCCTGGCTCTCGATGGAATCGGGCGGCGACCGCATGTCCTGCGAATTGCGCCTCACGCTCTGGCCAGGCGGCGAGCGCAGGAAGCTCGCGGATATCGACTGGCACGGCCGCTGGGCGAAGTGGGCATAGCCGGACCGCGAGCCTTCAGGCTCGCAACGACGGCGAATCAAACATCTGCGAACGAGTGCGTGCGAGCTTGAAGGCGCGCGGTCCGTCGCTCACAAATGCTCCGGCGCCTTGTCGGCGTCCTCCGCTTTCAGCTCGTGCTTCAGCATCAGCGGGGTCTGCGACAGCGCGAAGACGATCGTCAGCGGCACGAAGCCGAACACCTTGAACTTCACCCAGAAGTCCTCCGTCTGCGTACGCCACACGATCTCGTTGACCGCAGCCATCGCGAGAAAGAACAGGCCCCAGCGCAAGGTCAGCTTGCGCCAGCCTTCTTCCGTCAGGTTCATCACGCTGTCGAAGGCGACCGACAACAGCGCCTTGCCGAACAACAGGCCGCCGAGCAGTGCGATGGCGAACAGCAGATAGACGATCGTCGCCTTCATCTTCACGAAGGTCGCATCGTGCAGCAGCAGCGTGGCGCCGCCGAAGATCACCACCATCGCCGCCGTCACCATCGGCATGACGGGCAGGTGCTTGGTCATCACATAGGTGACGACGAGCGCGACGACGGTCGCGACCATCAGCGTGCCCGTGCCCGCGAAGATGCCGAACTTGTTGTAGGCGATGAAGAACAGGACCAGCGGCCCCATCTCCAGCGCGAATTTCAATCCGGGCTTCAGCTTCTTGCGCGGCGCCGCCGCCTGCGTGTCGCTCACGCTGTTTCCTCTTCCAGTCCTGCAATGGCGCGCGCGAAATCTCGGGCGGCAAAGGGTTCGAGATCGTCGGCGCTCTCGCCGACGCCGATGAAATGAATAGGCAGGCCGAACTTGTCGGCGATCGCCACGAGAATGCCGCCGCGCGCCGTGCCGTCGAGTTTTGTCATCACAAGGCCGGTGACCCCCGCGACGCGGCCGAAAATCTCGACCTGCGACAGCGCGTTTTGCCCCACCGTCGCGTCGAGCACGAGAATGACCGCGTGCGGCGCGGTCTCGTCGACCTTCTTCATCACGCGCACGATCTTTTCCAGCTCCGCCATCAGCTCCGCGCGGTTCTGCAGGCGGCCCGCCGTATCCATCAGCACGACATCGGCGCCGCTTTCGCGCGCCTTCGTCAGCGCGTCGAAGGCGAGGCCAGCGGCGTCGGCGCCGGGCGCGCCGGAAATCACGGGCGCGCCGAGCCGGTCGCCCCACACGCGCAACTGCTCGATGGCTGCCGCACGAAACGTGTCGCCCGCCGCCAGCACCACCGACTTGCCTTCGCCGCGCAGGCGCTGCGTCAGCTTGGCGATGGTCGTCGTC
>CAMFKC010000509.1 GCA_945956975.1 uncultured Methylocystaceae bacterium
GCCCAATTGGCATTGGTGAGGCGCACGTGCGCGCCCTCGACCGGGCCGGCTGCGCACACCAGGACGGAGCGCGGCGCAACGCCTGCAATCTTTGCAGCCGCCTGGAGCGCCCCGTCGAGGCCGCGGTGAGCGGAGGTCGAATCCTTGAGGACGATCTCAGGTTGGCTACCGGGCGCGCGGCAGAGCGCGATGCGCAGGTTGGTGCCACCGACGTCGCAGACCATGACGGGAAAGGGAAAGCGCAAGCGGACCGCCGCGAGAGGACATTGAAATTGAAGGGACGAGGCCAAGATAGGGCTCGTGATCGATCATGTCTATCTTTGCTGGAACGGAACCGGGCGGCGAGGATTGAGTTGTACACGCTCGATTGCTAAAGTCTCCGCTGAGCGGGGGGTAATTCGGCGGCACCGCTCATGCTTGAAACGCCAAGGTTGAATATTCCGATCGACGAACTATGTCTGTTCGTCGATGCGGACGGTACTTTGATAGAAATTGCGGAACGGCCAGAAAACGCTCGGCCGACTGCCGCAATTGTATCTATACTTGACAGTTTGTACTTCCGGCTGGATGGGGCTTTGGCCATTGTCAGCGGCCGGCGCGTCGAGGACATAGATCGTCTTTTTGCGCCGCTGCGTCTCCCGGCAAGCGGCATCCACGGCGCACAGCTTCGTACGACCGCCAACGGGCCAATCGTCGATGGGCAAGCGCCGGAACTCCCGCCACGGACCGTCTCCGCTATACTCGCGATAGCTGGGCGATATTCCGGCGTTTTCGTTGAAGACAAGGGCAAGGCGCTCGCCGTGCACTGGCGCGCCGCGCCGAGCGCGCAGGCTTCGCTGCGGCTGGAGCTCGACAAGCTCGTCGCTGAGCAGCCCGCCGACCTGGCCCTTATGGAAGGTCATTGCGTCTTCGAGATCAAATCCCCGGCCACGAGCAAGGGGGAAGCGGTTCGCGCGCTGATGGCGGCTCCGCCATTCTCGGGCCGCCTCCCATTGTTCATTGGCGACGACGTCACGGACATCGCCGGCATCGCCGCCGCCAAGGAGCTCGGCGGCGCCGGCTATTCCGTCGGCCAGATCCTCGAGGGGGCCGACGGCGTTTTTGCTTCCCCCGCCGAAGTTGCCGCCTTTCTCGCGCAACTCGCCGCGCCGCATCAGAAAGCCCGCACCGCATGAGTTCTCCACAGCCGCTCGATCTCGCGCTTCTCGGCAATTGCCGCGTCGCCGCGCTTGTCGATCCACAGGCCCGAATCGTCTGGTGGTGCTTTCCCCGGTTCGACGGCGACCCGATCTTTTGCCGCCTGTTGTCTGGCAATGAGGAGAAGGGGTTTTCGGACGTCGTCCTGCACGAGCAGGTGTCTTCACGCTCGAACTATGTTCGCAATACCGCCGTGCTCGAGACGATCCTCGAGGACAAGCACGGAGGTGCGGTTCGGATCGTCGATTTCATGCCGCGCTTCGGCCGTTACGAGCGCACGTTCCGTCCGCCGCAATTCGTGCGCCGGATCGAACCGATCTCCGGACTGCCGCGCATCGCCATCCGCGTGCGGCCGACGTTCGGCTATGGCGGCAAGCCCACTCAGGTCGTGATGGGCTCGAACCACATCCGCTATCTCGGCGGCGCCGATGTTTTGCGCCTGACCAGCGATGCGCCGCTCTCCTATATCGCCGAAGAGACGATGTTCGCGCTCACCCGCGGAGTCACGCTCGTGTTCGGCACGGACGAACCCTTCCTGAGCGATCTCGATTCGACGGCGCGCGATTTCGAAAACCGCACGCGGGCCTATTGGCTCGACTGGTCGCGTTCGCTCGGCGTACCCTTCGAGTGGCAACGCGAAACAATCCGTTCCGCGATTACGCTCAAGCTGTGCAGCTTCGAGGAGACGGGCGCGATCATTGCGGCGCATACGACGTCCATTCCCGAGGCGCCGGGCACGTCGCGCAACTGGGACTACCGATTCTGCTGGCTGCGCGACGCTTTCTTCGTGGTGGGCGCGCTCAATCGGCTCGGCGTCACCGAAACGATGGAAGCCTATATCGGCTATCTCACGTCCGTCGTGTCCGATCCCAATGAAACAATAGGTCCGCTGCATCCGATCGTGCCCGGCAGATCGATGGAAGAACATAACGCGTCGCTGCTCGAGGGCTTTCTCGGCATGGGACCCGTGCGCATCGGCAATGCGGCGGCGGAGCAGGCGCAGCATGACGTCTACGGCAGCGTCGTCCTGGCGGCCAAGCAGATGTTCATCGACCAGCGGCTGCCGCGCATGGGCGACGAAGCGCTGTTCCGGCGGCTCGAGCCGCTCGGCGAGCGCGCTGCCGAATTTGCGCTCACGCCCGACGCCGGCATCTGGGAATATCGCGGACGAACGCGCGTCCACACCTATTCGGCGGCGCTCTGCTGGGCGGCCTGCGACAGGTTGGGGCACATCGCCGTCCGGCTCGGACTGAACGATCGCGCAGATTACTGGCGCAACCGCGCAGCGCCGATCCGCCGGGCCATTCTCGAAAATGCATGGAGCGAAAAACGCGGCGCGATCGTCGGCGCATTCGGGTACGACGAGTTGGATGCAAGCGTGCTGATGATCGCCGAACTCGGGCTGCTGCCGCCGTCCGATCCGCGTTTCATCAAGACAGTCGAGGCCATCGGCCACGAATTGCGACGCAATGGGCGCGTGATGCGCTATACTGCGGCTGACGATTTCGGCGAACCGGAAACAGCCTTCATCGTCTGTAACTTCTGGTACGCCGATGCGCTTGCGGCGATCGGCCGACGCGAGGAAGCGCGCGAGATTTTTGCGGACATATTGTCGAACGCAAATCGGTACGGGCTGCTTTCGGAGGACCTGCATCCGGCGAGCGGACAATTGTGGGGCAATATCCCGCAGACCTATTCGATGGCCGGCGTCATCAACACCGCGATGCGCCTGTCTGACACTTGGGAGAATGCGTGGTGGCGCGCCTGGTAATCGTATCGAACCGCGTAGCTCTTCCCCTGTC
>CAMFKC010000510.1 GCA_945956975.1 uncultured Methylocystaceae bacterium
CCGATACGCTCTATCTCGCGCGGTTCACGCAGCCGGAATTCACTTCGCTCTGCCCGGTGACCGGCCAGCCGGATTTCGCCACGCTGGTGATCGACTACGCGCCGGCGCATTGGCTGGTCGAATCCAAATCGCTGAAACTCTATCTCGCGTCCTTCCGCAACCACGGCGCCTTTCACGAGGATTGCACTGTGCGGGTGGCCAAGGATCTGGTCGCGCTGCTGGAGCCGCGCTGGCTGCGGATTGGCGGCTATTGGTATCCGCGCGGCGGCATGCCGATCGACGTGTTCTGGCAGACAGGCGCCCCGCCGGAAGGATTATGGTTGCCCGATCAAGGCGTTGCGCCCTACAGAGGTCGAGGTTAGAATCCGTCATTGCGAGCGGAGCGAAGCAATCCAGAGCCGGGTCGGGGCTCTGGATCGCTTCGTCGCTTCGCTCCTCGCAATGATGGCGAGGAACTGAACGATGATCGACACCACCCGCTATCAGCTTGGCTTCGTTCCGCCCGCAGGCGTCGATGAAGACGGCCTTGGACGCCTCGTCGACGCCTTCTACGCCAAGGTGCGCAAGGACGGGGTGCTCGGGCCAGTCTTCGATCGCGAGATCGAGGACTGGCCGCACCATCTCGACAAGCTCAAGCGGTTCTGGGCGTCCACCATGCTGAAGACCCGCACCTACGACGGACGCCCGTTGCCGCCGCACCTGAAGCTGCCGGAAATCTCGGACGCTCATTTCGCGCGCTGGCTGGAGCTTTTTCGCGAGACTGCACGGGAAGAAATGCCGGAGATGGGCGCGCCGGCAGTGACCGCCATGGCCGAGCGCATTGCGACGTCGTTCCGAATGGCCATCGCGTTTCATCGCGGGGAAGATTCGACGAAACTGAAACCGCTGTGAGGTCGCGCCACTCTTCCCGTTTGTGGGGAAAGGGAGCCTGGGCGCCATTCACCCCGTTCTAACCTCCATCCTGCACACTGCCTCCCTGCTTTCAGGAGGCTGCCCTTGATCCCCGTCGTCTTCGACAATTGCCGCGGCTGGCTGCACGACGGTTCTTCGCGACGCGGCGTGATCGTCTGCGGGGCACACGGGTTCGAGGACCTGTGCTCGCGTTCCTCCATGCGCCTGCTCGCCGAGCAATTGTCGGCACGCGGCCTGCCGACATTGCGCTTCGACTGGCGCGGCACGGCGGATTCGGAAGGCGACGGCGAAGGGCCGCACCGCGTCGCGCTCTGGCTCGGCAACATCGGCGAAGCCGCGCGAAAACTGGTCGAGACGACAGGCGTCGAGGAGATCGTTCTGGTTGGCCTGCGCCTGGGCGCTCTTCTGGCGCTGGAGGCGGCGCGCGACATCGCGCCCGTGCGCCTCGTCATGCTGGCGCCGCCCGCTTCGGGACGCGCGCTGAAACGAGAACTCGAGGTCATGAGCCGCATCTTCCAGGGCAAGCCGGGCGCTGCCGAAGACGCTGGCTTCGACGGCGTCGCGGCGGCCGGCTTCCGGATTTCGCGCGAGACGCTCGACGACATGGCGCTCGTTGGCTCGCGCCGCTTCTCCGGCGCGCAGGATTGCGCGACCCTCGTCCTGTCGCAGAATCCGGAAGGTTCGCCGCTCGCCGACAAGCTGCGCGACATGGGCGCCGACGTGACCGTCGAGCCCTTCGAGGGCTACGCCGAGATGATGTGCGATCCTACCGCCGCCCTGCCGCCGATGCGGGCGATTGCGCGGATTGTTGGGTTCGCGGCTGAAGGACTGAACGCGCCGGCGTCATCCCGGCCGCAGCCTAGCGGAGAGCCGGGACCCAGCGCCGAGCTTGCTGATGCTGGGTCCCGGATCGGCCTGCGGCCGTCCGGGATGACACCGCCGCCTTCCGACCCCGCCATCCTCGCCACAGACACGTGGCGCGAGGAAGCCGCGCTGTTCGGTCCGGACAATCGCCTCGTCGGCGTCTACTGCCAGCGGGCGGCGGGCGAGCGCCGGCGCAGCGCGGTCATCTTCCTCAATTCCGGCGGCGTCTATCACATCGGCTGGGCGCGCATGTTCGTCGACATGGCGCGCCACCTCGCCGCCAACGGCGTGGCCTCGCTGCGCATGGACCTCAGCGGCGTCGGCGATTCGCTATCGCCGGTCGGCCCGGACCGCGCGCCGCTGTTCGACCGCAGCCTGACCCAGGATGTCGAAGCGGCGATAGACTGGCTTTTTGCGCGCGGCATCACCGACGTGTCGCTGTTCGGCGCGTGTTCGGGCGCCTATCAGGCGTTTCACGCCGCCATCCAGGACAAGCGGGTGACGCGTATCGCGCTCGTCAATCAATCCTGCTTCGTCTACGGGCCGACCTACGCCCTGCAGATCGAGGCGTGGCGGCGCACCAAGGCCGCCGATGTCGGCATGAAGCTGGCGGCCGAGGGTCCGGCGGACTCCGAACCCCAGGGTGCGCGCGCCCTGCTCTTCTCGCTCGCCAAGAAGGTGGTGAAGGCTGGCCTGGTGCGCGCGACGGACGCGACTTTCGCCATCCGCCGGCGCGTGCCCAGGCTCAATCTCGTCGAGCGCTGGTTCGGCGAATTGTCGGCGCGCGGCGCGGAGGTGCTGCTGATCTACAGCGAGAACGATCCCGGCCTGTCGGAGCTCGAGCGGCATCTGGGCGCGCGCAGCCATGCGGCGGCGCCCCTGCCGGGCGTGCGGACGGCGCTGATCCCTGAGGCCGACCACGAACTGACGCCGAAGGCCGCGCGCGACGCCTTGCGCGCGACGCTCGACGGCTTCATGCGGGAGCGGGACGCGGCCTAGCGGCCTGCCGGATCGATGCCGGAGCCGGCCGGCGCGTCGTTATTGAACCAGCGGCCCGGGCTGGACCGGCGCGGCGGCGGCGCGTCCAGCGGCGCGGACGGCGCCGTCGATCCGATGTCGGGCTGGACGATTGGGGGCGCCTTGGGTTCGACCCTACGTTTGGTCGTCTTGGGCTTTGCCTCTGCGCCCGGCGAAACCACATCCGCATT
>CAMFKC010000511.1 GCA_945956975.1 uncultured Methylocystaceae bacterium
TCTCGCCGATGCGGTCCTTGTACTCGTCGTACTGGCGGTCGCGCTCGGCCTCGCGGACCTTCTGCAGGATGACCTGCTTGGCCGACTGCGCCGCGATGCGGCCGAAGTCGAAGGGCGGCAGCGTCTCGGCGATCCAGTCGCCGACTTCGGCCGCCGGATTGCGCTTGCGCGCATCGACCAGCGAAATCTGCGTGGCGTCGTTGTCGACGAGTTCGACGACGTTCAGCAGGCGCGAGAAGCGCACCTCGCCGGTCTTCTGGTTGATCTCGGCGCGGACCTCGGTCTCCTGCCCGTAACGCAGGCGCGCCGCCTTCTGCAGCGCGTCCTCCATTGAGGCGATGACGATGCCCTTGTCGATCGACTTTTCACGCGCGACGGCGTCGGCGATCTGCAAAAGTTCGAGCCTGTTGGCGCTCACGGCCATGGCGGTTTCTCCTATTTGGAATTCGGGCCGCGTCCTGGCGGACGGGGCGATTTCTTGAATTGCGACTGCACGCCTGCGGGAACGAGCGGGCGCTGCTTCATCTGGTTCTTGGCGGCGAAGCGGCCGGGGCCTCGGCGCACCGGCGCCTCGGGCGCGGCCTCCTCGCCTTCCGGCGGCTTCTCGGCGCCCATCTTGCCGGCCTTCAGCGATTCGCGGATCAGTTCGTCGGTCAGCACGAGGCGGGCTTCGTCGAGCGCGCCGAGCGGCAGGCGCACGAGCTTTTCCTCGTCGGAGCGGGCGTCGTTGCGCTCGAAGGCGAGAATGGCGTCGCGGCCATCGCCTTCGACGGCGAGGATGACGCCGCGGAACCGCTTGCGGCCATCGGGCTGCGGGACGCTGAGTTCGATGCGCGCCTCGTGACCGATTGCGCGCCTGTCGATGCCGGGCGACGACATTTCCAGACGATAGGCCTGCGCGATCGCATCCTCGACGTCGAGCACCGGCGACAACGTGTCGCTCGCCAGTTCGCAATCCTCGATGTTCATCGAGCCGTCGGGCCGCTCGGCCATGATCTGCAGGGTCATGCCATCCTGCCCGGAAATTTTGACACGCACGAGACGGAAGCCGAGGCCCATCAGCGTCGGTCCGGCGATCTGCGCGATGCGCGCGGCAAGGCCCGTCTCGGAGACGAGGCGGGGTTCGTCGAGCGGGGCGTCGATTTCAGGCGTTTCGGTCAAGTTTTCCGTCTGGCGGCCGGGTAATAAAAAAGAGCGGGTCCCGGCCGGGGCCCACTCTCACGATGACCATCCAACGTGGTCAATGAGACTGAATACTGCCGCTCATATACACGGGACGCGCCCCCGCTTCAAGGGCGGCCGCCTGCGCTTACTGGCTCGACCAGACAATCCGGGCAATCCAGCGCAATTCGTTCACCGGGATCGTGCGGTCAGGGTGGGCGGGATTGAGCGACTTCAGTTCCACCGTCTTGGCGGTCTGGCGCTTCAGCTCCTTCGCCAGCACTTCGCCGGCGATCGTCTTCGCCACCACGCGGTCGCCGCGGCGCACCGGCGCGCCGGGCGAGACGATCACGATGTCGCCGTCGCGATAGGCCGGGACCATCGAGTCCCCGGAGATCTCCAGCGCATAGGCGTGCGGATCGGCGACGGCGGGAAACTCGATCTCGTCCCAGCCGCTGCCGGCCGGAAAGCCGCCGTCGTCGAAGAAGCCGCCGTCGCCGGCCTGCGCGAGGCCGATCAGCGGCAGCGGCCGGCGATGCGCCGGCGCGCCGGGGCCCAGCATCGACATGAACAGGTCGACGCTCGCGCCGGTCGCATCGAGGATCTTGGCGATGGATTCGGTCGAGGGCCAGCGCAGCCGGCCATCCGGAGATTTCCGCTTCGACTTGTTGAACGTGGTGGGATCCAGGCCCGCCTTCTTGGCGAGGCCGGACGGGGTCATGCCGAAGCGTTCGGCAAGCTGGTCGATCGCGGTCCAGACCTGGGCATGGCTGAGCATCGGGCTCTCCGGCGTGCGCGGCGGCGTCAGGTTGAAATCGTTAGGATATATATCCTTTATTTGAGCTGTTTCACGAAAACAAGCCCGTGTTTCACGCGCTGTGCGGAATTTACGCCCAATTTTATCTAATTTCTCGACCTGCCCGCTCCGCTGGCGCATAGAGGCGGCACAGGAGAGGACATGACCCTCGTCTACAAGATCGTTTCGCAGGACGCGTGGCGCGCGGCGGAGGCCGACGGCGTGTTTCGCGGCGCGCCGGTCGACCTCGCCGACGGCTTCATTCATTTCTCGACCGCCGAACAGGCGCGCGAGACGGCGGCGAAGCATTTCGCAGGGCAGGCGGACCTGCTGCTCGTCGGCTTTGACGCGGACGCTTTCGGACCTGCGCTGAAATGGGAGGTCTCGCGCGGCGGCGCCCTCTTCCCGCATCTCTATGCGCCGCTCGATCCGCGCGCCGCCGTCTCGGTCCGCCCGCTGCCGCTCGGCGCGGACGGCGCGCATGATTTCACGGGGGCGCTCTGATGCTTGGCCTTTTCGATTCGCTTGCCCGCCCGGTGCTCCTCTCGCTCGACGCCGAGAAGGCCCATGCCGCAACCATCGCCGGCTTGAAGCTCGCGCCGATCCCGCGCTGCGCGCCGGACGATTCGCGTCTCGCGGTCGAGGCTTTCGGCCTCAAGTTTCCGAACCCCATCGGCATGGCCGCGGGCTTCGACAAGAACGGCGAAGTGCCGGACGCCCTGCTGGCGCTCGGCTTCGGTTTCGCGGAGGTCGGCACGATCACGCCGTTGCCGCAGCCGGGTAACCCGAAGCCCCGCCTGTTCCGGCTGCCGGCCGACCGCGGCGTGGTCAACCGCTTCGGCTTCAACAGCGAAGGCGCCGGCGCCGTGCTGCGCCGCCTGCGCGCGCGCAACCTGCGCCCCGGCATAGTCGGCGTGAACGTCGGGGCCAACAAGGACGCGACGGACCGCATCGCCGACTATATCTCGGGCGTCGTCTTCTTCGCCGAAG
>CAMFKC010000512.1 GCA_945956975.1 uncultured Methylocystaceae bacterium
GCAGAGAGATGTTGGCGAAGAGCTCGTCCTCGCTGAGGCGCCCGTCCTTCTCGTCCTGCACCTGCAAGAGCGCGCTGGTCAGGTCGTCGCCCGGCTCCTTGCGGCGGCGCTCGAACAGTTTGGCGAAATAGGCGCGGCCGCCGAGCACGTTGGCGTTCACCTGGTCGAGTTCGGCCTTCGTCATCGGCGTCGGATCAATCGCGCGGCCCGACACGCGGTAGCCCGTGAGGAATTGCGCGCGATCTTCTTCCGGGATGCCCAGCATGTCGCAGATCACGATGACCGGCAGCTTGTGCGAGAAATCCTCGATCACATCCATCTTGCCGCGCGGCGCGAGACCGTCGAGCAGCGCATTCACGACGCGCTCGATCTGCGGTCGCATCTCTTCGACGCGACGCGCCGTGAAGGCCTTCGCCACCAGTCCGCGCAGGCGTGTGTGATCGGGTGGATCGCGCAGCAGCATGGAGCGGCCGAGCTGCTTGTAGACCGGCTCCTCGCGCAGCGCGCCGCGATTGCGCGGATCGGAGATCGCGCCGTCGAAATCGTGGACGAAGCGCTGGTCCTTGAGCAGCTTCGCAATGTCGTCGTAGCGGGTCAGCACCCACACGCCCATCGGCGATTTCCATACCGGCGCCATCGAGCGCAGCATGCGGTAGGCAGGGTAGGGGTCCCGCACGAAGGCGGGATCCGTCAGGTTGAAGGCGGGCTGTGGGGCGTTCATGCGTCTGTCCTCGTGTCTTCGTTCAGCGTCCGGTCTGCACGTCGCCGAAGCGGACCCATTGCTTGCCGTCGAAGCGCATCATCTGCATCTGCTTGACCGGCATGTGATCGTTTGGCCCCGTCGAGACCTTGATGCCCGGCAGCAACATCGGCAGCTCCATGTCCTTGATGGCTTGGGCCTGCTTCATGATGTTCTCGGTCGACAGATCGTCGCCGCAGGCGCGCAGCACGGCTTCCATCACCATCGCGCTGTTGTAGCCGTTCACGAAATTCTGGTCGCGGAAATCCTGGCCGGGCATGTATTTCTTCATGAATTCGAGAAAGGCCTTGAGCCCCGCATCGTCCTTCCAGGCGGGATCCATCGGATCCTTCACATAGGCCGACGACATGATGCCGATGCCTTTCTCGACGCCGGCCGGCTCCATGACGGAGGAAATCCAGATCGAGACGTTGGCGAGGAAGAATTGCGGCTTCCAGCCGAGTTCGTAGACGCGGCGGATCATCTGCGCCGCGAATTTCGGCGTCACCGCGCCGATCAGCACGTCGGCGCCGGTCGCCTTCAGATTGGTGATCTGCGAGTCGATCGTGGGATCGGTGAATTCATAAGGCGCGACCACCGCGCGCTTCTCGAAATCGGCGCCCAGCACGTCGCGCACGCCGGCGATGTAGTCGCGGCCGAAATCGTCGTTCTGCGCGAGGATCGCGAATTTCGCGTTGGAGTTCTTCGACAGAGCGTAGCGCGTGTAAATCCGCGCCTCGTAACGGAACGAACCCTGGATGCCCATGATCGTCATCGGATAATTGGCGATGTCGTCGAACTTCGAAGCGCCCGAGCCGATGAAGAGCTGCGGGACTTTCTTGGTCTGCAGGTATTTCGCGGTCGCCGTATTGTGCGCCGTGCCGATGGTCGAGAAGATCAGCGCGACTTCGTCCTGCTCGACCAGCTTGCGCGTCTGCTCCACCGTCTTGGGCGGCACATAGCCGTCGTCGTAGGAGATCAGGTTCACCTTGCGCCCGTTGATGCCGCCCTTCTCGTTGATCATCTGGAAATAGGCGACCTCGGACTTGCCGAGCATGGAAAAGGCCGAGACCGGCCCCGAATAGGGCATGGTCTGCCCGATCTTGATCTCCGTCTTGGTGACGCCGCGCATCTCCTGTGCGGATGTGGCGCAGGCGGCGAGCGCGAGAGCGCCGGCGAGGGCGAAGCTGCGGAAATCCATGAGTTCCTCCGGTCTGCCGGTCTTGCGCCGGCGCTTTGATCGGAGGTTGCCAGAAATCCAGGGACCACGCAGCAGGAGATTGCGGCGGTTCAGATGCCTTCCACGGCCGCGATTTCGATCCCGAAGCCCGACAGGCCCACGTAGTTCATCGGCGTGGACGTGCGCAGCATGATCGACCGCACGCCGAGGTCGCGAAGGATCTGCGCGCCGAGGCCGACGTCGAGCCATTGCTTGGTGCGCTTGGCTTCGGAATCGTCTTCCTGCGCGCTGACGACGTTGGCGGGAACGCCCGCCGTGCCGTCGCGCAGATAGACGAGCACCCCGCGGCCCTCCTTCTTGAACCGCTCGAGCGTGCGGCGCAGCGTGTCCGAGGCGCCGAACGCGTCGCTCAGAATGTCCGCACGATGCAGGCGCGCCGGCACCTGGCGCCCATCGCCAATCGCGCCGTGCACCAGCGCGAAATGCTGCACGGGATCGAACGGCGTCGTGTAGCAATAGAGGGTCATTTCGCCGACGAAGGTCTTCACCTGGCGCACAGCCACGCGCTCCACCAGCTTTTCGCGCGCCTGTCGGTAGGAAATGAGATCGGCGACGGAAATCCGCTTCAGATTGTGCTTCTGCGCGAAGGCGTCGATCTGCTTGCCGGCCATCACCGTGCCGTCGTCATTGGCGAGTTCGCAGATCACGCCGACCGGCGGCAGGCCCGCGAGGCGGCAAAGATCGACTGCGGCTTCGGTATGGCCCGAGCGCATCAGGACGCCGCCCTCGCGCGCGATCAGCGGAAACACGTGGCCGGGGCGCACGAAATCGGCCGCGCCCATGTTCCCGTTGGCCAATGCGCGCACCGTGTTGGCGCGCTGCTCGGCCGAAATTCCTGTGGTCAGCCCATGCTTGACGTCGACCGACACGGTGAAGGCGGTGCCGAGCGGCGCGTCGTTGGCGGCCACCATCGGCTGGAGATGGAGCCGTCGGGCCTCGTCCAGGGGGAGCGGCGCGC
>CAMFKC010000513.1 GCA_945956975.1 uncultured Methylocystaceae bacterium
CACGAGGGCCTTGGTGTAATCCTTGGCGAGGCCGGGCGAGCGGCGGAAGCGTGCGATGATGACTTCGGCGATCTCGTCGATCACGATCTCGTCGGCTTCCTCGATGACGCCGGCTGAAAGATTCGCGCCGCGCGTCATGACCGCGAGGTCGCGGCGGCTCGCTGCGGCCCCATGCTGCAGGTTTGAAAGGGCGCAACGCCATGCGCGCCAATGCAGGTCGGCGAAGGCCTTGCCTGCCCCCGATTCGCGGGCCGCGGAACTCCAGAACGTCGACAGGCGATCGCGCACAAGCGGCTCGGCCCAAAGGAGAATATCGGCGGCAAGCCTGGCATGGTCGAGGCGCACGGGTGGGGGATCCGTAAGGCAAATCAATGGTGTCGAATGATTGTTGATAGCATAGCTTTGGCCGGAATTTGACGACGCGGAAAATATTTTCGCTGGGGAAAGCGGGGACATAAAAAAAGCCGCCGCGTAGAACGCGGCGGCTCGAAACCGGGGATTTCCGGAAGTTTATTCGGCCGCGATGCGGACGATGGGCGCGGCGCCCTTCACTTCCTCGTCGACGTGCGGCTCGAACTTCACGAAGTTCTCGCGGAACATGCCGACGAGCTTCTTCGCGGTCTCGACGAATTCCGCCTTCGACTGCCAGGTCTTCACGGGATCGAGGATGTGCGGCTCGACGCCCGGCACCGACGTCGGCACGGCCAGGCCGAAATAGGGATCGGTGCGGAAATGCTCCTTCGACAGTGAGCCGTCGAGCGCGGCGCGCAGCAGGCGGCGCGTCACGCGGATCGGCATGCGGCGGCCGACGCCATACTTGCCGCCCGTCCAGCCGGTGTTGACCAGCCAGCAGTCGACGTGATGGCGCGCGATGAGGTCGCGCAGCAGATTGCCGTAGACGGAAGGATGGCGCGGCATGAAGGGCGCGCCGAAGCAGGTCGAGAAGGTCGCCTGCGGCTCGGTGACGCCCTTCTCCGTGCCGGCGACCTTGGCGGTGTATCCGGACAGGAAGTGATACATGGCCTGGCTCGGATCGAGCTTGGCGATCGGCGGCAGCACGCCGAAGGCGTCGCAGGTCAGCATCACGATGTTCTTGGGATGCGTCGCACGGCCCGTCGCCGAAGCGTTCGGGATGAAGTCCAAGGGATAGGCGATGCGGGTGTTTTCGGTCTTCGAGGCATCGTCGAAATCCGGCACGCGGTTGGCGTCGAGAACGACGTTCTCCATCACCGTGCCGAACATCTTCGTGGTGGCGAAGATTTCCGGTTCGGCTTCTTCCGAAAGCTTGATCGCCTTGGCGTAGCAGCCGCCCTCGAAGTTGAAGATGCCGTCCTTGGACCAGCCGTGCTCGTCGTCGCCGAGCAGCGTGCGCTCGGGATCGGCCGACAGCGTGGTCTTGCCGGTGCCCGACAGGCCGAAGAAGACGGCTGAGTCGTTCTTGTCGCCGACATTCGCCGAGCAGTGCATCGGCATGACGCCCTGCGCGGGCAGGACGAAGTTGAGATAGGAGAAGACGGACTTCTTCATCTCGCCGGCGTAGCTGGTGCCGCCGATCAGAACGATTTTGCGCGAGAAGTCGATGGCGATGACCGTCTCGGTGCGGCAGCCGTGGCGCTTCGGGTCGGCGCGGAAGGACGGCAGGTCGACGATCGTAAGATCCGGAACGAAGGAGACAAGTTCGCTGCGATCGGGACGGATCAGCATGGTGCGGATGAAGAGCGAATGCCAAGCGTATTCGGTGAAGACACGGGTCTTCACGCGGAAGGTCTGGTCGGCGCCGCCGTAGAGGTCCTGGGCGAAGAGTTCCTTGCCCTTGGCATGGGACAGGAAGTCGGCGAGCAGCGTGTCGAAATGCTCCTTCGACATCTTGCCGTTGTTGTCCCACCATACGCTGTCGTGCGTGACGGCGTCGTCGACGACGAACTTGTCCTTGGGCGAGCGGCCGGTGTGCTGGCCGGTTTCGGCGACGATGGCGCCGCCCTTGGCGAGGACCGCCTCGCGGCGCTGCATCGCTTCCTCGTAGAGAAACGGCGCGTCGAAGTTGTAGGCGACCTGCTTGAGGTCGGTGAAACCGAATTTGTCCGCGCCATAAGCGGGATTGAAATCGCCCAGCTGTTTCATGCGTTTCTCCCGATCGGTCGGGGCTCGATTTATGGAATCGCTGCCCGGACGCATCGTGTCACATCAGTGAAAGTGGCGCGACGTTTAGTGCGCGCGCGCCGCAAGGGCAAGACGCCCAAAGGCGAATTAGACCGACAATATCAACAGCGCGTTACGAATCCGCCGAAGTTTGCAGTGCAGCAGCGCGCGATTGCTTCGCTAGCGCAACTAGAATTTCACGCAACGCGCCCGGTGTTGCAATGCGGGATGGAAAGGCGATTCGCGAAGTCTTGTCGCCACTCGCGAGATCAAGTCCTTCCGGGTCGAGGCCCGTGGCATGCCAGCGCGCATCGGGCTGGCCATCGAGTTTCGCGGCATAGAGTCGCAGCGCGTCGGCATGATCGGCATTGAGATGGCCGACCGCGCTCTCTTCCGCGGCAATCAGGTCGTCCGCGCCGGCGAGGCTGGTGAGAATGTCCGACGGTGCGAAGTCCGCGGCGCGGGCAAAGCCGCCGTTGAGGTGAAAGGACGTTGGCGTCATCCGCCAGAACGAAAAGTCGGCGAAATCGGCATAGAGCGTGGACTTCGGATGGCGCGCAAGGAAGCGCTTGCGCAGCGCGGGATCGGCGTCGCGTACGATCACGCCGGAAACGGTAAGGCGCGGGTGCGCCAGCGGGTCGCCCTTGCCGGGCAGCGTGAGCAGGATCGAGGCTTGGGGCCGCGCTTCCAGATTGCGCGTGTGCGCCGCCAGTTTCGACATGAGCAGGATCGGCGCGCCATCGTGCGCGGTTGCCACGTTCACCAGCGTCGCGAAAGGAAAGCCGGCGGCGTC
>CAMFKC010000514.1 GCA_945956975.1 uncultured Methylocystaceae bacterium
GAGATTCATGAGCGTCTCGTGGGCTCGGAGATGTGTATAAGAGACAGGGCGACGGGCGCCGCGATCAATCCGAACGCCTCGGCCTGGGCCTTTCTGGCCCGGGCGCGCCTCGGCAAGGCGGATGCGGCGCAGCGATTCGTCGAGGAGACGGGGAAGCTGCCACGGGCGAGCTGGATCGGCGAGGCGGCGAAGCTGTTGCAGGCAAACGCCCCGGACGCCCAGATGCTGCAGCTGGCCGGCGACGACGCGGAGAAACGCTGCGACGTCTATTTCTATCTCGGCGAACTGGCGCTCGCCAAGGGCGACCGACCGCGCGGCAAGGCGCTGTTCGAGACCGGGGCCGACGCCTGCCCGAAAGATCCGGTCCGCACCGGCGGGTCTTTGCGCGAGTACGTCGCCATGGCGGAAGAATTGAAGCGGATGCGCTAGCCGGCCGCGCCGGAGACCTGCTTGACCCTGCCGGGGCGCGGCCTGCTAACATGCGCAAAACACACGCCGGAGCGGCTTGCCGCCGGGGCGTACGGGGAGAGGCGTGAACATCCGCAATTTCGGCAGCCTGCCGAATATCATCACGATCGTCCGGCTCCTGCTCGTCCCCGTCATCGTCGCGATGATCGTCGCCCAGCAATGGCGCGACGCCTTTTTCGTGTTCCTGATCGCGGGCGTGTCCGACGCCGCCGACGGCTGGCTCGCCAAGACCTTCGACCTGCGCACCGAACTCGGCGCCTTTCTCGATCCGCTCGCCGACAAGGCGCTGCTGATGGCGATTTACGTTTCGCTGGGGATCGCGCACGCCATTCCGGCGACGCTCGCCATTCTCGTCGTCTCGCGCGACGTGATGATCCTGGGCGGCGTCATCATCGCCTGGCTGTTCGACAAGCCCATCGAAATCCGGCCGCTGTTCATTTCCAAGGTCAATACGACGGCCCAGATTGCCTTTGCCGCAAGCGTGCTCGGCGCAAGCGCTTTCGGCTTCTCGACGGAAAGCTGGTTCTGGCCGATGACCTACATCGTGGCGGCATTGACGCTGGCTTCCGCGGGCGCCTATCTGGGACCATGGATCAGGCACATGGGTCACTGAGCGGGCCGCTCTCGAAGCCGGGCGCGACGACGCGCGTCGCGATCGTAGACGAGCGGGGGCCGCGTTTCGCCGATTTCGCGCCATGGATCGGCGCGGTCGTGGGCGTCGGTCTTTTCCTTTACCTGTTTTCCGGCGTTCTCATGCCGTTCGTGGCGGGGATTGCGCTTGGATACCTGCTCGATCCCGTCGCCGAAAAGCTCGAGCGCCTCGGCTTCAACAGGCTCGGGGCGGCGCTGTTCATCCTTGCGGTATCGATCGTGGTGATCGTGCTGGCGCTGGTGCTGATCGGCCCGGTGCTCGGCCACCAATTGTCCGGTTTTGTCGAAAACCTGCCGAAAATCGTGCTGCGCCTGCAAACGCTGGTGTCGGACTGGACCGCGCGGCTGCTCGACACGTCCTGGGGTAGCGACATCGCCGCCAAGCTGGGCGTGGGGACAGGCAGTCCAGGCGACATCCAGAAAGCGCTCGGCGATGTTGCGGGCGACGCCGCCAAGTGGCTGGGCGGCCTTGCGAAATCGTTGATCACCGGCGGCGCGGCGCTTGTCGGCATCCTCTCGCTGGTCGTCGTGACGCCGGTCGTGGCCTTCTACATCCTGATCGACTGGAACCGCATGATCGATTCCATGCGCTCGCTGGTGCCGCCGCGCTACCTGCCGGAGGTGAGCAGTGTCGCCGGCGACATGAACGCGGCGCTTGCGGGCTTCCTGCGCGGACAATCGCTGGTCTGCCTGTTCCTCGGGCTCTGGTATGGCCTGGGCCTGACGTTGATCGGCCTCAACTATGGCTTCCTGATCGGCATCACCGCCGGCTTTCTCAGCTTCATTCCCTACGTCGGCTCGCTGACGGCGCTGGTGGTTTCCGCCATCGTGGCGCTGGTGCAGGGCTGGCCGGACTGGACCATGCTGGCAAAGGCGCTGGGCGTGGTGATCGCCGGCCAGTTCCTCGAAGGCAACGTGCTGTCGCCCAAGCTCGTCGGCGAATCCGTCGGCCTGCATCCGGTCTGGCTGATGTTCGCACTGTTGGCGTCGGGCTCGCTGTTTGGCTTCACCGGCCTGATCGTTGCCGTGCCGGTGGCGGCCGCGCTCGGGGTGCTGCTGCGCTTCTTCTTCGCGCGCTATCGCCAGACGCCGTTCTACCTCGGCGAGGACACCGAGGCTGCGAACCAGCCATGAGCGCCGCCGAACACGATGGCGGCGCGCTTCCCGGCGCGCGCCAGCTCGCATTCGAATTTTCGCCGCAGCCGCGCTACGGCGACGACGATTTCCTGCTCGCGCCCTCGAACGCCGCCGCCAATTCGCTGGTGCAGGCCTGGCCGAACTGGCCGGACCCGGTTCTGGCGCTGGTCGGGGCCAGGGGCGCTGGCAAGAGCCATCTCGCCGCCATCTGGGCGCGGCGCGCGCGGGCCGTCCTGGTGCCGCCCGACGCCGTGAGCGCATCGGCCGACCTTGGCGAATTCTACGGCCGGCACATCCTGTTGGAAGACGCCGAGAGGGTAGTGGACGAGCAGGGCCTGTTCCACCTGTTCAACCTGGTGCAGGAATCGCGCGCCTCGATGCTGATGACGGCAAAGGCCGAGCCGGAAGGATGGGGCGTGCGCCTGCCGGACCTGCGCTCGCGCCTGCGCCGGGCCCCGGTCGCGCATATCGAGCCGCCGACCGACGATCTGGTGCGCGCGGTGCTGGTCAAACTTTTCGAAGATCGGCAACTCGCCGTCGAGTCGAACGTGGTCGACTATATCGCGCTGCGCATCGACCGCTCGCTAGACGCCGCCCGCGACATCGTCTCCGCGCTGGACGCCGAGGCCCTGGCGCGCGGCCGCTCGGTGGGACGCGGC
>CAMFKC010000515.1 GCA_945956975.1 uncultured Methylocystaceae bacterium
GGAGGATTGCGATCCCGGCGTCACGCCGACGATGGCGCCGGACGAGCCGATGAACAAGGATCGCGTCAACGTCGTGCGCGGCATGCTCGGCCTGCCGCCGGCGAGCGACGACGAATTGCGGCGTGGCATCGAGGCGGCGACCGACGACATGGTGAAGGCGATCTCCTTCGTGCGCAGCAATTCGCGGCGCTGCGGCGTCGATGTCTCGCGCATCGCGGTCGGCGGCTTTTCGGCCGGCGCGATGATCTCGCTGGCGGCGGCCTTCGTCGAGCGGGCGCCGGTGGCCGCCGTGGTCTCGATCTCTGGCCGCACGACGGATCGCGCGCGCGAAACCTGCATCACCGGCGCGGCGGATGAACCCGCAGTCCTGATGTTCGTTGGCGAACGCGACCTGCCGGTCATTGCGGAAGCAGCCCCGGCGATGCAGGCGCATCTGCAGCGCGTGGGCGCCCGGCACAAGATGGTCCACCTCGCCGGCGCCACCCATTTCTATCCGAAGACGACGCGCACGCCGGATGGCGCCGACGTCGAGACGACGATCGCGGACTTCCTGCGCGATGCGTTGCGGCTCGGTTGATCGCCCCTATTTCGCCTTCGGCGCATCGAACTCGTCGTAGTTGACGGACAATTCGCGCTTGCCGGTGACGTCGACATAGACGATTTCGCCGCGCGCGGGATCGACGAGGGCGTAGGAATGCCAGCCGTTGGCCTCGCCCATGCGCGCATGCAGCTTGTTGAAATAGGAGTCGCTTGCGCCCGCCATGGGGTCGCCGGGCAGGCTGACGGTAAAGACCGGATAGACGCCGCCATTGCACAATTCGACCTTGCTGATCTCGATGCGCGAACTCTCCATCACCCTTCGTGTGGGATGCGTCCAGGTCCGCAGATCGACCGCGCGGCAATCCCTGGCCTTTTCGCGGTACAGCGTGGTGGCTTCCAGCGGCGCCGCCGCGGCTGCGCCGGCGAAGAGCGGAAGCAGGACCACGAGAAGAAGCGTCTGAAAAGGACGGATCATGATGGTTCCTCCCGTGCGAGGGCGGCATGACGCCCCGCGCGCGACGGCGATGTGCGCGAGCGCAAGACTGCAGCTTCCATCCCCATGCTTGGGAGGCTCGCCTTCTCTGCGCCTGGCGATATTGCATCGCGCAAGCCCCTTATGCAAAGCCTGTGAGGCAGACCGCTGGAGTTCGCGCATGAACCTCTTTTCCCTGCTGCAGCGCCGCGCGGACGCGGGGCAGCCCGTGCGCGTCGGCCTGATCGGCGCCGGCAAGTTCGGCTCGATGTTTCTCGGGCAGGTTCCCACGATTCCGGGCCTCGTCGTCAGCGCGATCGCCGATCTCGATCCTGCACGCGCGAAGGACGCCTGCCGCGCGGTCGGATGGGATGATGCGCGCGTTTCGGCGACGGCCTTTCTGGAGGATGGCGCGGCGCTGTGCGCGCGCGACGACGTCGAGGTGGTCGTGGAGGCGACGGGTTCGCCTGCGGCGGGGGTGAAGCACGCGCTGGCCGCGATTGCGGCGGGCAAGCATATCGTGATGGTCAATGTGGAGGCCGACGTGCTCGCCGGGCCGCTTCTCGCGCGCAAGGCGAATGCGGCGGGCGTCGTCTATTCCATGGCCTATGGCGACCAGCCCGCGCTGACAGCCGAGATGGTGGACTGGGCGCGCGCCACCGGCTTCCGCGTGGCCTGCGCGGGCAAAGGCACGAAATATCTGCCCGCCTATCATCGCGTCACGCCGGACGACGTGTGGGCGCATTATGGCCTGAAGCCTGAGGCCGCGAAGGCCGCGGGCATGAACAGCCAGATGTTCAACTCTTTTCTCGACGGCACCAAATCCGCGATCGAGATGGCGGCCATCGCCAACGCATGCGACCTGCGCCCGCCGTCGGACGGCCTGCTGTTTCCGCCGTGCGGCGTGGATGATCTCGCGCAGGTGTTGAAGCCGAAAAGCGCCGGCGGCGCGCTCGAACACAATGGGACGGTGGAGGTCGTCTCATCGCTCGAACGCGACGGGCGGCCGGTGTTCCGGGATCTGCGCTGGGGCGTCTATGTCGTGCTGGAGGCGCCGAGCGATTATGCGGCGGCCTGCTTCCAGCAATATGGCCTGAAGACCGACGACAGCGGGCGCTACGCCGCGCAATACAAGCCGTTCCATCTCATCGGCATGGAGCTGTCCATCTCGATCCTGAGCGCGGCGCTGCGCGGCGAGCCGACCGGACAGTCGCGCGTCTTCGCGGGCGACGCGGCGGCAACGGCCAAGCGCGCGCTGAAGCGCGGCGAGACGCTGGACGGCGAGGGCGGATACACAGTCTACGGCAAGCTCCTGCCGGCGGAAGCCTCGCTCGCGCGCGGGGCCTTGCCGATCGGGCTCGCGCATCATGTGACGCTCAACCGCGATATTGCGGATGGCGAGGTGGTGCGCTGGAGCGATGTCGCGATCGACGAGAGCGCGCAGCATGTCGCTGTCCGCCGCGAGATGGAGCGCGCTTTCTCAAGCATCAAGGCGGCCGCGGAATGACCGAAAATCTTCACGTCGAAATCCATGACGGCATTGCCGAAGTCACGCTGAACCGACCGCGCCAGCGCAATGCGCTGACGTTTTCCATGTATGAACGGCTGCTCGCCTTCTGCGAAAAGGCGGCGCTCGACAAGACGCTTCGCGCGGTGCTGATCACCGGCGCTGGCGACAAGGCCTTTGCGGCGGGCACCGACATCGCCGAATTCCACAGCGTGCAGACGGCCGAGGACGGCCTCGCCTACGAGGCGAAGATCGAGCGCGTGCTCTCGGCGCTGGAAACTCTGGCGATCCCGACCATCGCCGCGATTGCGGGCGCCTGCACGGGCGGCGGCGCGGCGATCGCCGCCTGCTGCGACCTGCGCATCGCCACGCGCTCGCTGAAATTCGGTTTCCCC
>CAMFKC010000516.1 GCA_945956975.1 uncultured Methylocystaceae bacterium
GGTGGCGTAATGCCAGCTTCTGTCCAGCAGATCGATGATCGTATCGGCGACGCCAGGCTGTTCGGTCTGATTGCGCTTGAAGCCCTTGACGACATTTTCGACGTCCGCGGTCAGCCGCGCCCTGTCGAGCTTGAAGGCGTCGCAGCTGAGGACGAAGTCGGTTCGATCCGCCTGCAGGATCTGCGACAGCCAGTGCGCCAGTTCGACATTGCGATTGCCCGACGCCTTCGCCAGCCGGAGCGCACGGAAAAACGAGTCGTGACCGATCCGGTTCAGTTTGCCGGTGACCGTTTCGAGACTGACGTCGGCCATGTTCGCCCCTTCACTTCATCTGTTGTTCGCTGACATGTTGCGCTTCGCCCGCGCGCGTTCCGCCGCATGGAATCTGGCGTCGGCCCGCAATTCGTCGGCATCGGACCGGGGCGCCAGCCAACTCGTCCAGCCGAGTTGCGCTGAAAACGGCCAGGCGGACGCGCCAGAACCGACCTCCCGCGCCCCCAGCCCCGCGCCCGGCGCCTGCCGTGCTGGAATGCAGAGCTCGACGTCCCAATCGATTTCGTCGCCGAGAGAAAAATACAGAAGGTCGACCAGCGCCTGACTATGGCTGCCCTCCGGCAGGAAGCGCTTGTATTCTTCCATGTCGGATACGAAGAGGCGGACGCGGATCTTGTCCTGCACGCTGTAGTAGGAATCGCCGATCATCGTATCGACGCCCAGCGTACTGAGCGAGCCGCCGAGTAGCGTTCTGTCTTCGACCGACAATTCGAGACGGCAGCCGACGAATTCCTCGATTGCGGCTTCAATCCCGAACATGCCCCGGATGACGCTGGCCAGCCGCGTTGTGGATTTGGCCTTGGCGCCGAGCACGCCGGCATATGCGAGCTTGCCGGCGTCCGGTACGAGGTCGAGCGCGGCGAAGATCGGAGAGCCGATGCCGATGGCGGATCCGACATAGGCGACGAAGCGATCGGCGTCCGGCCGGTCATGTTGCACGGCCGGCCGCGAGTCGGCCCACGCCCTGAAGAACAGCTGAAGAAATCTGTGATTCAGAATGTC
The DNA here is from genome assembly GCA_945956975.1 of uncultured Methylocystaceae bacterium. Lineage (GTDB taxonomy): Bacteria > Pseudomonadota > Alphaproteobacteria > Rhizobiales > Beijerinckiaceae > JAJXWB01. Next base: position 1,057 of record CAMFKC010000516.1, read on the forward strand.
GAGAAAGCGAGGGAAGGCGTCGTCCTCGGCAATGTTCCATCGCCACGCCTCTTCGGTCGTCGCGAGTGGCAGCGCGCCTTGCGGGCCGAGAAGACCGAGGAATTTGACGAAGATTCTGTAGCGCCGGTCGCTGAGCGCAGCAAATAGCGACAGGTTGGACGCCGGGAATGCAAAGAATGGATCTTGCCCGAGCAGCGCATATTCGTCGCGGCGCGTCGCTGCATCGCCGATACGCGGCAGGACGGGCCGCGCCGACGTGTCGCGCGGGGCGCCGGGATCGGCTTCGATGGCGCGCCCGAACTGGCGCTCGAGGCGACGCATCGTGTCGAAGAAATCGAACCGCCAGGGCTCTTGCGTCAATTCGTCGATCGGGTTCATGCGAGCCGCCTCGCGCCTGCCCGCGCGGGCCAGCGCATGATCTCGCCGCGCTCGATCGTCCGGATCACCGTTTGCGTGAAATGATTGACGCTGGCGTATTCCGCATAAAACCGTTCGAGAACGGCGCCGAGCAGGAACGCGCCGGTCCCTTCGAACGCCTGTTCATCGAGCAGCACCACGATCTCGACCCCGCGCGCGGCGCCGACGCCAGCGGAGCTGCGCATGCGCCGGACGATCGGACGCGAGTCGACGCTGCGGACGCCGCGGATCCGCCTTTCGACGGAAGGCTCCGAAATGTCGGCAAACAAGGCGAGCGTCTCGCGAAGCGCCTGCGCATTTCCGCCGGCGCCGCGTTCGACGAGGCCGAGATGGTTCAGGCTGAGCATGTTGATCAGCCGCCACGCTATCGTGCCGAGATTGGCGTTCTCGTAGCGGCTGCGAACGGGAGCGGCGACGGGACCACGCGGCGGAGACGGCCCGGCCAGGCATTTGACTTCGGTTTCGGACGCTTCGATCAGGCGCCATGTTGTCGCCGACGAGCGCATATGCTCCGTCAGATGGCGGTTGGTGCACAGAGCGCGAATGCTGAGTTCGGCGACAGGCCGCTCCTCGTCCAGCCCGCCGGGCTCGACCAGGGTGAGGAAAAGCTCGGTTCCCACGTAGTTCACCGGCGTCCCGTAGCGGCGTTCCTCGTTCGACCTGCGCCGCGGCAGCCGTCGCACGGTGTAGAACAGGTCCGGCTCCGACAGGCCGTCGGAGCTGGCGGAATACAATGGCGCGACCGGCACCCGCCCGTAGCCTCCGGAGAAATGCGCGAAGACTTCGACGAGACGGTGGGGCTCGAAGTCGAGCATGTGGCTGCGGTCAGGGATGATCTGATATTCGTGCTGGTTTCTCTTCACGGGAATTCGGTCGAGGACCTTGTCGAACAGGTTGATCGCGGGCGCGCTGTAGAGCGCGAACATGTCCCGGTTCGTGGCGGCCGGCAGGCGCGCGTTCGATTGGTCGAACGAGAGGACGAGGTCGGCCTTGCGCGAGGGAATGCGGGCGAAGAGCTTGCGCAGCCCGGATATGCGAAAGCCCAGAAACTTACGAGGGAAGGTGAAGTAGTCGCGCAGCAGGTCGAAACCGGAGAAAATCCGGTCGTCGGCCGGGAGCAGATGCTCGTCGAAACCGATCTGGGAAATGCAGTTCGGCGGCGCCTGAATGACGACCGGATCCCCGAAGCGATCGAGGTAGCGGATGGCGACGTTGACGGTGTGGGCGTGGATCTGCTCGTAAAGTCCGACGGCGTCCGCCTCCGGCCCGACCAGATAGAATTTCAGCGAATCCGCCTTGCATTTCGCGATTTGCAATTCGGGATCGAACGTTGTCGCGAGATCGTCCTTCTCGTCCGACTCCTTGGCCGTTGCGCGGCGGCGCAGCGCGATGCGCAGGCCGGACTGCACGTTTGACGAGACCGGCACGCCCAAAGCC
>CAMFKC010000517.1 GCA_945956975.1 uncultured Methylocystaceae bacterium
TTCTTTGCCCGTCTGTCCGCCTCGCGCCCCATTTTCGCTTGCCCGCTTCCGGTTGGCCGTAGCCCGAAAGTGACAGGACGCAGTTACGCCACAATTAAGCCCACGCATGAAATCACGTGAAAAATGCATTTTTCTTCAAATGGTTGAGAGGTGTTCGGCTTTCAGCCTCGTTGATCCACGCCGCTCATTTCAAAGCGCTTTCGCGCTTGCGCGGCGCGTCGGCGCGAACTGGTCGCTCGAATGCGGCCGGTCCGCGCAGCACATTGTTCACGCTATTCGCGCGCATTTCGGTTACCGCTTGAACAGGCCCATGATCGCGGCTTTTCCAAGCGTGGCGAAGTGCAGGTTGAAGCCGACCACCGCCGCCGACGTGTCGGCCGCCACCGGCAGCGTCGCCGAGCCAACCGCGAAAATCGTAAAGATGTAGCGGTGCGGATGATCGCCCTGCGGCGGGCACGGACCACCATATCCGGGCATGCCGAAATCGGTGCGCGTCTGCAGGGCGCCGGGTGGGAGTTTTGGCGCGCGGGGATTGCCGGCGTCGAGCGCGAGTTCCGTCACGTCGGCGGGAATATTGACCACGAGCCAGTGCCAGAAGCCCGAACCCGTGGGCGCGTCGGGATCGTAGCAGGTGATGGCGAAGCTCTTCGTGCCCTCCGGCGCGCCGGACCATCGCAAATGCGGGCTCTTGTTGCCGCCCGCGCAGCCGAAGCCAAAATCCTGGCTGAGGATGTGGTCCATCCCGAGATAGTCGCCATCTTTGAAACTGTCGCTCGTGACCTTGAACGTCATCCGGTCCTCCTGTTGTCGGGCTTGCGCGCTCAGCCAAGCCGCCAGCCGATGTCCTCGTTGAATTTCTGGTGGAATTCGCGCGTGTAGGCGTTTTCAGGATCGGCGCGGACGCGGCGGTCGAGTTCCTCGGCGTCATGCCCGACGAGAATGCGCCAGCGCTCGTCCTTCACGCCGTCGAGCATGATCTTGGCGGCCTGCGCCGCCGTCGTGGGCGCGTTGTCACGGAACATCTGCGCAATCGCAGCGCCGGCGGCGGCGACTTGCTCGTCGCTCATCGCATCGGCGTTGATGCCGTTGCGCGCGAGTCGCGCACGAAGATTTTTCAGTTCCGCCGCGCTGATCGACCCTTCCTCGCCGCCATTATGCACGCGGCGGGAATTCATGATGATCGACGTACCGATATGGCCGGGCATGACGACCGAGCACTTGATGTGCGGCGCATTGAGCCGCAGGTCCGTCATCAGCGCTTCCGTAAATCCCTTCACCGCGAATTTCGCAGCGCTGTAGGCCGTGTGCGACGTTTCCGGACCGATCGAGGCCCAGAAGCCATTGACCGAGGACGTGTTGACGATATGCGCCTCGTCCGCCTTCTGCATCATCGGCAGGAAGGTCAGGACGCCGAAATAAACGCCGCCCCAGCAGATGTTGAACGTGCGTTCCCATTGCGCGCGCGAATTGGTGAAGAGGCTGCCGCCGCCGCCGACGCCCGCATTGTTGAAAAGAAGATGGACAACCTCCGTCTGGTGTTGCGCGGCGACCTCGTCGCGGAAGCGCTGCATTTGCGCTTCGTCCGAAACGTCGGCGATATGCGCCGTCACGCGCAGGCCCTGCGGCAGCCCGTCGGCCTGGCACAGCGCGATCGTCTCAGCCATCGTGTCGGACGCGACGTCGCACATGGCGACGTGGCATCCCTCGGCGACGAGCTGGCGCACCAGTTCGCGCCCCATGCCCGTGCCGCCGCCGGTGACGACGGCGATACGCCCTGCGAAATCCTTCATTCTTGCTGCTCCCGATTTCCTCGGGGCGGGAGACTAAGCAGCGCGGCGCGCGAGCGCCAGTCTCAGGCCGCGCAATCCCGCCATGTCGCGCGGGCCGGAGACGTTTTGCGCTTGCGGCCCGCGCGCGCGCCGCTCATTGTCGCGACAAAACGGGAGGCAACATGCAGCGTGTCGGATTCGTCGGTCTGGGCTCCATGGGGCTGCCCATGGCGAAAGTGCTCGCCGCCAAGGGTTTCGCAGTCACGGGCTATGACCTGCGCGCCAGCGCCATGCAGGAGCTGGCGGGCGCAGGCGGCAAGGCCGCCGACAGCGTGGGCGACGCGCTGGCCGGCGCGGACGTCGCCATCCTCATGGTGGTAAATGCGGCGCAGGCCGAATCCGTCCTGTTCGATTCCAACGCCATTGCGCGGCTTGCGCCGGGCGCCGTCGTCGCAGTCATGGCGACCTGCCCGCCGGCAAAGGCGCAGGCGCTGGCCGACCGTGTTCGCGCGGCAGGCTACGGCTTCGTCGATGCGCCGGTCTCCGGCGGCGTCGTCGGCGCGACGGGTGGGTCGCTCACCATCATGGTAGGCGCGAACGACGAGGATTTCTCGCGCGCACAAGGCGCGCTGGAGGCGATGGGCTCCAAGGTCGCGCGCGTCGGCGATACGCCGGGCGCGGGATCGACCGCCAAGGCGATCAACCAGCTTCTCTGCGGCGTGCATCTCGCGGCGGCCGGCGAGGCCATGGCGCTGGCGCGAAAACTGGGCGTCGATGTCAGCCAAATCCTCGACATCGTTTCCGGCTCGGCGGCCTCGAGCTGGATGCTGCGCGACCGCGGCCCGCGCATGCTGGAGGAAAACCCGCGCGTGACGAGCGCGGTCGACATTTTCGTGAAGGACCTCGGCATCGTGCTCGAAACCGGCGCCGAATGCGGCGCCGAGACGCCGCTGGCTGCTGCGGCGCACGAGCGGTTCAAGCAAGCGTCTGCCGCGGGCCTTGGCGCGCAGGACGACAGCCAGGTGACGCGGGCTTTCGGGGAGTTGAAGGGGTAGCGACGCTCGCCGTCATTGCGAGGAGCGTAGCGACGAAGCAATCCAGAGCCACGACCCGGCTCTGGATTGCTTCGCTACGCTCG
>CAMFKC010000518.1 GCA_945956975.1 uncultured Methylocystaceae bacterium
GCTCTGGACCCAGACGAGGCCCGGCAGGCGCAGGACGTCCTCCGGCCGCGGATTGGCGACGACGGCAACCTTCGCCTCCGCGCGCTCCGCCTCCGTGAGCGCGGCGAGCGGCCGCAACTCGACGCCCGGCATCCGCGCCTCGATCGCGGCGATCCAGTCCGCCTCTTCTTGCCGCGAGAGCGTGTGGACGAAAGGGATGAGCACGGCGGGGCGTCTTTCCGGGGCTTGGAGCCTTCGCCGGAATTATACAAAACCGCCCGCTTGGTATAAGTCGGCGCCAGACTCTGGACCGCACCTGAAGACCGAAATGCCCGACCTCCTGCTCGAACTCTTTTCCGAAGAAATCCCGGCCCGCATGCAGCGGCAGGCGGCGGGCGACCTCGAGCGCCTCGTCACGGGCGCGCTGATGGAGCGCGGTTGCAAGTTCGAGGGCGCGGTCGCCCACGCCACGCCGCGCCGGCTCGCGCTACATATCGCCGGCCTGTCGGGCCGCCAGCCCGATGTGCGCGAGGAAAAGAAGGGGCCGCGCGTCGGGGCCCCGGACGCCGCAGTGCAGGGCTTCCTCAAGAGCGCCGGCCTGACGTCGCTCGACCAGGCGAAGATCGAGAAGGACCCGAAGAAGGGCGAATTCTACGTCGCCGTCGTCGAGCGCGCGGGCAAGCCGACGCTCGAGCTGCTGGCCGAGATCCTGCCGGGCGTGATCCGCAGCTTCCCCTGGCCGAAATCCATGCGCTGGGGCGCGGCCTCTGCGCGCGCCGACGCCTTGCGCTGGGTGCGCCCGCTGCATTCCATCGTCGCGACCTTCGGGCCTGAAAACGAAGAGCCGGAGATCGTGCCCTTCGACATCGACGGCATCGCCGCGGGCAACGTCACCTGCGGCCATCGATTTCTGGCGCCGGACGCGATCAAGGTGCGCCGCTTCGACGATTACCTGCCGGCGCTGGAAAGGGCGAAGGTCGTCCTCGACGCCGACCGCCGCAAGAACATCATCCTGCACGACGCCCGCGACCTCGCCTTCGCGCAGGGGCTGGAGCTGGTGGAGGACGAAGGCCTGCTGGAAGAAGTCGCCGGTCTCGTCGAATGGCCGCGCGCGCTGATGGGCTCTTTCGACGAGAGCTTTCTCGCCATCCCGCCGGAAGTCATCCGCGCGACGATCCGCGCCAACCAGAAATGTTTCGTGCTGAAGCGCGGCGACGGCCTCGCCAACCGCTTCATCCTCGTCTCCAACATCGAGGCGAAGGATGGCGGCCGGGAGATCGTGGCCGGCAACGAGCGCGTCGTCGCCGCGCGCCTTTCGGATGCGAAATTCTTCTGGGAAAGCGATCTCAAGATCCGTCTGGACGACCGCGTCACCAAGCTCGATGCAATCGTCTTCCACGAGAAGCTCGGGACGCAGGGCGAGCGCGTGAAGCGCATTGAGGAACTGGCGTCCGACATCGCCGAGCGCATCGGCGCCGATCCGGCGAAAGCCGCGCGCGCCGCCCATCTCGCCAAGGCCGATCTCGTCTCGGAAATGGTCGGCGAATTCCCTGAATTGCAGGGCCTGATGGGCCGCTATTACGCGGCGGCGCAGGGCGCGGACGCCTCCGTCGCCGCCGCCATTGAGGAGCACTACAAGCCGCAGGGCCCGAACGACCGCATTCCCACCGATCGCGTCTCCGTCGCGCTCGGGCTTGCCGATAAGCTCGACACGCTCTCGGGCTTCTGGGCGATCAACGAGAAGCCTACGGGTTCGAAGGACCCCTATGCGCTGCGGCGCGCGGCGCTCGGCGTGATCCGTCTGGTTCTGGAAAATGAGCTGCGCCTGCCGCTGCTCTACATGATCCGCCTCGCGCAATCGCGCCTGCACAAGCACGCCAACAGCGGCGCGGACCTGCTCGCCTTCTTCGCCGACCGCCTGAAGGTCTACCTGCGCGACAAGGGCGCGCGGCACGATCTCATCGACGCGGTCTTCGCGCTCGAGGACCAGGACGATCTGCTGATGATCGTGAAGCGCGTGGAGGCTCTCGCGAAATTCCTGGACTCGGACGACGGCAGGAACCTGCTCGCCGGCGCCAAGCGCGCCGCCAACATCCTGCGCGCGGAAGAGAAGAAGGACGGCGAAGGCGCGTTCGACGAGCCCGCCAACATTCAGTTCATCAGCGAATACGAGGAACGCGCGCTCAAGGCCGCCATCGACCGCGCCAGCGACGAGACGAAGGAGCGCGTGAAGGCCGAGGATTTCGAAGGCGCCATGCATGCGCTCGCGAAACTCCGCGCGCCCGTCGACGCCTTCTTCGACAAGGTGATGGTCAACGCCGAGGACCCGCGCCTGCGCAAGAACAGGCTGCAGCTTCTCGGCGAACTGCGCGCCGCCATGCAGCGCGTCGCCGATTTCTCGAAGATCGCGGGCTGACCTAGTCCGCGGTCTCCATCGCGCCGGACTGCGAGGCGTAGACGGGCTCGCAGCCGGCCATGGCGTTCATCGGCGCCGTGCCGACCCCGAAACTCGATTCGATCGGCGTGGCGCTCATGCCGTTGGTGAAGAAGCCGAGACAGGTCGACGCGAGATGCGTCGCCACCGCCAGTCTCCGTCCGGCCAGATGACTTTCGAGCCCGGCCGCGGCGCCAAGAATGAGACAGGCGACAAGTACGAGATTGAATTGCAGGTCCATGACATCCCCCCACAGGAATGGGCGGATTGAACGCCGCGGGGCGCTCCGAAAGTCCTAACGCTTCATTGTGTTTCGCATTCAGATTTACCGCGCCTTTGATGCGAACACGGGTCGAACGTGAATTAATTTTTACTCATTTTTCCGCGTTGATCGGGCGACGAAAGCAAGCAGACGCGACACAGGCCGGCGTCCGCAGGGATGATTTTGTGCGGCTTGCGAAATTTCGCGCCTTGCGCGTCGAGG
>CAMFKC010000519.1 GCA_945956975.1 uncultured Methylocystaceae bacterium
GCGTAGAACGGCAGGAAGTACCATTCGGGCACGATGTGGGCGGGCGTCACCGCCGGGTCGGCGGGGATGTAGTTGTCGGCGTGGCCGAGGTAGTTCGGGATGTAGAACACGAACCACGAGAAGAACATCACGAAGACGACGAGCGCGAGCGCGTCCTTCACCGTGAAGTAGGGGTGGAAGGGCAGAGTGTCCTTCTCGGTCTTCTTCTCGATGCCGGCCGGGTTGTTGGAGCCCGGGATGTGCAGCGCCCAGATGTGCAGGATCACCACGCCGGCGATCATGAAGGGCAGCAGGTAGTGCAGCGAGAAGAAGCGGTTCAGCGTCGGGTTGCCGACGGCGTAGCCGCCCCACAGGAACGACACGATCGTCTCACCCACGACCGGGAAGGCCGAGAAGAGGTTGGTGATGACGGTGGCGCCCCAGAAGCTCATCTGGCCCCACGGCAGCACGTAGCCCATGAAGGCGGTGGCCATCATCAGCAGGAAGATGATGACGCCGAGGATCCAGAGGATTTCGCGCGGCGCCTTGTAGGAGCCGTAGTAGAGGCCGCGGGCGATGTGGATGTACACCGCCAGGAAGAACATCGACGCGCCGTTGGCGTGGAGATAGCGGATCATCCAGCCCCAGTTCACGTCGCGCATGATGTGCTCGACGGAATTGAACGCCATGGTCGTATGCGGCGTGTAGTGCATGGCGAGCACGACGCCGGTGATGATCTGCGCCACCAGCATGAACGACAGGATCGCGCCGAACGTCCAGAAGTAGTTGAGGTTTTTCGGGGTCGGGTAAGCCACGAAGGAGCTGTGCACGAGACCCATGACGGGCAGCCGGCTTTCGAACCACCGGCCGATCGCGCTCTTCGGGACGTAAGTCGAAGGTCCGCTCATCTTTTCGCCTTCTCTCGGAATTTCTCTGGCGTATGGCTTGCCTGGCGCTGCGGCCGGCTCAGCCGATCTTGATCTTGGTGTCGCTCAGGAACGCGTAGTCCGGAACCTCGAGGTTGCGCGGCGCAGGCCCCTGCCGGATGCGGCCCGATGTGTCGTAGACCGAACCGTGGCAAGGGCAGAACCAGCCGTCGTACTGGCCCTGGTGGCCGAGCGGGATGCAGCCCAGATGCGTGCAGACGCCGACGACGACGAGCCATTCCGGCTTCTTCACGCGCGAGGCGTCGGTCTGCGGGTCGGGAAGCTGCGCCAGCGGCACATCCTCGGCTTCCTTGATTTCCTTGGCCGTGCGGTGACGGACGAAGACCGGCTTGCCGCGCCACTTGATCGTGACGATCTGGCCTTCCGGAATGGCGGAAACGTCGAGTTCGGTCGAGGACAGCGCCAAGGTCGAGGCGTCGGGGTTCATCTGGGAGATGAAGGGCCAGGCCACCGCGCCGATCGCCACGGCGCTCGCTGCGCCGGTCGCAATGTAGAGCATGTCCCGGCGGGTCGGTTCGGCAGTCGAGTTCGTCGCCACGTCAGCTATTCCCCTAGCTACAGGAGCCGCTCCTGCGGCCGTCGGCCCGGCTTCTAGCGCCAGACGCCGCGCGCGGCAATGCCGACACACATGTGTCCACACTTCGGACGCGCAACGGGGCGTTATGTCGCACCGTTGCGCGGCCTTGTCCATAGACCTTCGCTCATGCGAAAGGCGGAGAAAATTCAGGGGTCCCATGACGATAGGACGGCTCACGCTGGCGCTGTTCCAGCCGGATATTCCTCAGAATGCGGGCACCATGCTGCGCGCGTGCGCCTGCCTGGGAATGGACGCGGCCATCATCGAGCCGGCGGGCTTTCCGGTCTCGGACCGCCACTTCCGCCGTGCGGGCATGGACTATCTGGACCACGTGGACATCGCCCGGCACGTCTCCTTTGCGGCATTCGAGCGTTGGCGGCTGCAGGCTGGCCGCCGACTCGTCCTTCTGACCACGCAGGGCGCGGTTCCCTACACGGCCTTCGCGTTCCGCCCGGACGACGTGCTGATGGTGGGCCGCGAATCGGCCGGCGCCCCGCCAGAAGTCCACGCAGCGGCCGACGCCCGGCTCGTCGTGCCGATCCGTCCGGAGTTGCGGTCGCTCAATGTGGCGGTCGCCGCGGCCATGGTCATGGGGGAGGCGCTGCGGCAGGCGCGGGATTAGCCCGAGGCTGTCATCCCGGACGGCCGAAAGCCGATCCGGGATGACAATCCGTGGTCCAGTTGACTTACGCGCGCCAGTCCGAAATCTGGCCACATGATTCAAGACGCTCTCGAGGCCCGCAAGGCCGCAGCCGCCCGCTGGTTCGCCGAACTTCAAACCCGCATCCTCGCCGCCTTCGAGGCGCTGGAGGACGATTGCCCCGGCCCATTCTTCCCGGAGGCGACGGCGCCTGGCCGGGCGCAATTCTCGCCCTGGGAGCGCACCGACCACACGGGCCAGCCCGGCGGCGGCGGGCGCATGGCGATCCTCAAGGGGCGCGTCTTCGAGAAGGCGGGCGTCCACACCTCCACCGTCTTCGGAACCTTCGCGCCGGAATTTGCCGCGCAAATTCCCGGCGCTGCGGAAGACCCGCGCTTCTGGGCCGGCGGCATCTCGCTGATCGCCCATCCCTGGAACCCCAACGTGCCGACCGTGCACATGAACACCCGCTTCGTCGTGACGACAAAGGCCTGGTTCGGCGGCGGCGCGGATCTCACGCCCGTCCTCGTCCGCCGGCGCACGCAGGACGACGCGGACAGCAAGGCCTTCCACGCCGCCATGCAAGGCGCCTGCGAGCGCCATTCGGTCGCCGACTACCCGCGCTACAAGGCGTGGTGCGACGAATATTTCCACCTCAAGCACCGCGACGAGCCGCGCGGCATCGGCGGCATCTTCTACGATTATCTCAACAGCGCGGGCGATTCCGCCAACAGCGGCTGGGACGAGGA
>CAMFKC010000520.1 GCA_945956975.1 uncultured Methylocystaceae bacterium
GGCGAAGGCCGCGGCTTCGAGATCGCGCAGGGCAGACTCGGGCCGGGCCGCATCCACCATTGCATGCGCCTGATCGGCTGTGCGCAGCGCGCGCTCGAACTCATGTGCAGGCGCGCCAACAGGCGCATCGCCTTCGGCAAGCCGCTCGGCGAACAGGGCTCGGTGCGCGAAGATATCGCGAACTCCTATTGCGAGATCGAGCAGGCGCGGCTTCTCACCTTCCGCGCCGCCGACAAGATGGATCGCGAAGGCAACAAGGCCGCGCGCGACCTCATCGCCGCCGCCAAGATCGTCGTGCCCTCGATGGCCGCGCGCGTGATCGACCGCGCCATCCAGATCCACGGCGGCATGGGCGTCTCGCAGGACACGTTCCTGGCGGAAAGCTACACCTACGCCCGCTTCATCCGCATCGGCGACGGCCCGGACCAGGTGCACATGTCGCAGCTCGGACGGACGCTGCTGAAGCAGTACGCGTAATCAAATGGACCGCGAGCCTTCAGGCTCGCATGTGAAGAAGCGAGCCTGAAGGCTCGCGGTCCAATGGAGCGGCCGAATGACAAATCCCTTCTCACTCGCCGGCAAGGTCGCCCTCATCACCGGCTCCACCATGGGCATCGGGCTCGGCGTCGCGCGTGTGCTCGCCAAAGCCGGCGCGCATGTGGTCATCTCCAGCCGCAAGCCCGAAGACTGCGCGCGCGTCGCCGATGACTTGAAAAAGGAAGGCCTCAGCGCCGAAGGCCGCGCCTGCCACATCGGCCGCATGGAAGACATCGCCGCCATGTCCGCGCATCTGAAGGACACGCATGGCGGCCTCGACATTCTCGTCAACAACGCCGTGCTCTCGCCGTGGCGCTCGATCGACGACACCGACGACACGCTGTTCATGAAGGCGATGGAAGTGAACATGCGCGGCAACTGGTATCTGTCGGTCGAGGCGACAAAACTGATGAAGCCGCGCGGCGGCGGCTCGATCGTCAACATTTCCTCGGTCGCCGCGCTGCATCCCGACAAGATGCTGGCGCTCTATTCCACCTTCAAGACGGCGATGATCGGCATGAGCCGCTCCTTCGCGCTCGAATACGGCGAGTTCGGCATTCGCGTGAACACGATCCTGCCCGGCCTGATCGACACCAAGCTCGCCAAGGCCTTCGAGGGCGAGGAGATGAAGAAGATTCTTGCCGGCACGCCGCTGCGGCGCATAGGGCAGCCCGAGGAGATCGGATTTGCTGTGCTGTATCTGAGTTCGGCCGCAGGCGCCTTCACGACGGGCGCGAGCCTTGTGATCGACGGCGGCGCGAGCATCGCGAGCCATTAGCCCGAGTCTGATTCCCTCCCCCCTTGTGAGGGAGAGTTAGGGTGGGGGGTCGCGCAATCCTGCGACAATGACGCCTACGCCATGCCGATATTTGCGCAAGCGCGCGCAACCCCCTCCCCCGCCCCTCCCCACAAGGGGGAGGGGAGACGAACGGAGCCACTCATGCATCTCACCGGCCAGACCGCCCTCGTCTCCGGCGCCGCCCGCGGCATCGGCCGCGCCATTGCGTTGCGGCTCGCGCGCGACGGCGCCGATGTCGGCATCGTCGATCTCAATCCGGCGGCGGAGGAAACTGCCATCCAAGTCCGCGCGCTCGGCCGCAAGGCCGTTGCCGTGCAGGCCGACATTTCAGACCCGAAGCAGACGCGCGAAGCAGCCGCGCGCATCGCCGCCGACCTCGGCGCAATCACCATCCTCGTCAACAATGCCGGCATTGTGAACAACATCGCGACTGTCGAGAAGATGACGGACGAAGCGTGGGAAAAGGAGATCGGCGTCAATCTCACCGGCGCCTTCAATCTGGTGCGCGCTGTCGTCGGCGGCATGAGCGAAAAAGGCCATGGCCGCATCGTCAATATATCCTCCGTCGCAGCGCGCGGCGGGCTTGCGCGGCAGGTCGGCTATTCCGCCACCAAGGCCGGCCTGCTCGGCCTCACGCATACGGTCGCGCTCGAATATGCGCGCAAGGGGATCACCTGCAACGCCGTGCTGCCAGGCATGGTCGAGACGGAAAACGTGAAGGCCATGCCGCAGGAAATCCGCGAGGCGGCGATGGCGGCGACGCCCGTGCGGCGCTTCGGCGAACCCGACGAAATCGCCGCGCTCGTCGCCTTTTTGTGCGGGCCGGAGGCCGCCTATATCACCGGCGCGGAGATCGACATCTCCGGCGGCGGCCACCTGAACACGCTGGTGCTGGGATCGCGCAGGGACGCCAGCGGGCGTTGAAGACGCGTGTCATCCCGGCCGAAGCGCAGCGGAGAGCCGGGACCCAGAGGCCGCATGATGTGCGATGGATCCCGGATCGGCCTGCGGCCGTCCGGGATGACCTACGTGCTTAGGGATTACACGCCCGCCACAGCTTTTCCGGCGTGATCGGCATGTCCATGTCCGTCACGCCACGCGAGGAGAGCGCGTCGATCACCGCGTTCACCAGCGTCGGCGTGCCGGCCACCGTGCCGGATTCGCCGCAACCCTTGGCGCCCAGCGGATTGGTTTTGCACGGCGCCCCGTCGAACAGGCCGACTTCGAAGGCAGGCATGTCTTCGGCGCGCGCGACCTGGTAGTCCATGAGGCTGGACGTCAGCAATTGCCCGTCCTCGTACACCGCGCCTTCGTAGAGCGCCTGTCCGACGCCCTGCGCAATGCCGCCGTGAATCTGGCCGCGCACCAGCATCGGGTTGACGGCGACGCCAACATCGTCGAGCGTCGTATAGCGCTCGATCGTGAGCGTTCCCGTATCCGGATCGATCGAAACTTCCGCGATATGCGCGCCATTGGGCCAGCTCGGCCCGTCGACTTTCGCGGTCGAGCGCACCGAAAGGCGCTCTTCGATTTCACCACGCGCAAGAT
>CAMFKC010000521.1 GCA_945956975.1 uncultured Methylocystaceae bacterium
AATTTAACATTAATAAGAAAAGTATTTTTTGTTAAAAGATTCACGCTTCAGTGCATCTTATTCTCAGGTGTGATTCCGACAGGATTCGAACCTGTGACCTACTGCTTAGAAGGCAGTTGCTCTATCCAGCTGAGCTACGGGGTCCTAGCCTTCGGCCACCCGGCGCGCGGCGTTCAGTGCGTCCACTGACCCAGACGGCCAGGCCGGAAATTGTCGGAATAGGAGATCGTCCGGCGCACGGAGGGCTTGGGCTCTTCCACCACGAAAGCGATCGAATTGCGCTCCGCATACGCCACCGCCTCCTCCTTCGTGTCGAAGGTCAGGCAGATCTGGCTCTTCATGTCGTCGGAGGAGGTCCAGCCCATCAAAGGGTCGTGGCCGCGCGGGCGCTCCGGCGTGTAGACGAGATGCCACCGCTTCGTGCGGCCGGCGCCCGACTGCGTGGCTGATTTGTTGGGCCGAAAGATCCGTGCGCTCATGGTCTCGTCGCCTGTAACTCGTTCGTCGGTGTCCATCCGCGGCGGTCCGTCCCGGCCCTCAGGGCCCGTCCTTTTGCGGCTGGTCGGGGCAGCAGGATTCGAACCTGCGACCCTCTGCTCCCAAAGCAGATGCGCTACCAGACTGCGCTATACCCCGAAGACGCCAGGACCTGGACCCCGGAGCGGAACCCCGAAGCGTGGCGTCTGGCTATCATGCGCCGCAATGGCGAACAAGCGCGCCTCTCGTTGCTAGCCGCCGTCGAACAGCGGATGGCGCACCCTGTCGCCGGGGGCCAGGCCGATTTTCGCCGCCGCGCCGGCGTTCAACTCCACCACGCCCCAGGCGGGTCCGCCCGAGGCGATGGTCTTTTCGGAAAACGGCTCCGTGTCGGCGGCGATCGAGATCACCGCGCCCTTGCGGTCGATAAACACCATGTCCAGCGGGATATAAGTGTTCTTCATCCACATGAAGACCGGCTCGTCGCGCTTGAAGGCGAACAGCATGCCGCGGTCGTCCGGCATGTAGCGGCGGAACATCAGGCCCCTCGCCTGCTGGTCCGGCGTGCGCATGACCTCGACCGAGAAGGCGTGGACGCCTGTCTTTGTGACGAACTCGAGCTTCTCGAGTTCCTGCGCGCGGGCCGGCGCCACGGCGAAGGCCGCGTTCAGAAGAGCGAGCAGAAGGACGGCGAGGAGTGGGCGGCGCAAGATCATGCCGGTGACAATAACGCCTCGAATGGGCGCGCCATAGCCCACAGCCGCGACGCCGCTGTGGGCTGGCGGCAGAATAAGGGCGTCGTCAGTGTGAGGATGGCAGCGCCGTCTCGAGCGGACGCACCTCTGCGGCCATCAAGCCCTTCGGACCGTCGCCGAAACGCGCCAGCAACGAATCGCCGGGCTTGAGTTCGGCAATGCCGAAGCGGCGCAACGTTTCCATGTGGACGAAAATATCTTCCGTCCCCTCGCCGCGCGTCAGGAAGCCGAAGCCGCGAATGCGGTTGAACCATTTGACGATGACGATCTCGAAGCCGCTGGTCGGCGCGACCTGAATGCGGGTGCGCGCGGGCGCCGTCTGCGACGGATGGACCGCCGTCGACTCGTCCATCGAGAGAACGCGGAAGACCTGAAGACCCTTCGTGCGATGCTGCGCTTCGCAGACAATGCGGGCGCCCTCGTAAGCGGTCTGAAAGCCGTCGCGCCGCAGCACGGTCACATGCAGCAGAACGTCGGCGCCGCCATCGTCAGGAACGATGAAGCCATAGCCCTTCGAAACGTCGAACCACTTGATGCGTCCTGCAAGCTCGACGAGCTCGACTGGGGCCGTATCGCCTGCCGGATCCGCCGCCACGGAAACCGACTGAATCAAAGGATCTTTGCCGCCCAATTTCGCACCCCCCGAACGTCGACGGCAAAGCCCCGCTCCCGCAGGCATCGCATCACATCGAATCGCCGAGCCACCACAAGAATCACTTAAGGAAAGGATAACACTCCATGCCGACGCACAAAGGCCTAAGTTCAGAAATCTGTGGAAGAGTGACGCTATTGCGACGTTGCGAACGGCGAAAGTATTGACCCGATGTCGCCGCGCAACACCAGGTCGGCCGCCTCGTCCAGCGGGGTCTCTTCGCGATTGACGATCACGAGCGTCGCCCCGTTTCGCTTGGCGATAATGGGGAAGCCGGCGGCGGGATAGACGACCAGCGACGAGCCGATCGCGAGGAACAGATCGCAGGCGTTCGCCTCCTCGTGCGCGCGGCGCATCTCGTCTTCCGGCATCGCCTGCCCGAAGGAAATCGTCGCCGACTTCACGGCGCCGCCACAGTCGCACTCGGGCGCAGCGCCCGTGCGCTCGAACTCGGCGCGCACGTCGACGAGTTCGTGACGCTTTCCGCACGCCAGGCATTTGGCGTAGGTTCCGTTGCCGTGCAGCTCGATGATCTTCTGCGCGGGCGTTCCTGCGGCCAGGTGCAGGCCGTCGATGTTCTGCGTGATCACCGCGCCCATCTTGCCGCTCGCAACGAGCGCGGCCAGCGCGCGATGGCCGCGGCCGGGCTGCGCGCCCGCATACATGTCGTCCATCGTGAACTTGCGTCGCCACGCCTCCTCGCGCGCCAGCGGGTCCGACATGAACAGCGAGAAGTCGATCGGGCGATTCTTCATCCACGGCGAGTTCGGCGAGCGGAAATCCGGCACGCCGCATTCGGTGGAAATGCCTGCGCCGGTAAAACCGACCGCGCGCTGCGATTGCGCGAAGAGCCGCGCAAGCTCCGCCTGCGCCTCTTGCGTGGATGAGATGATCATGTGGCCTCCGCCGCGCCGCCCGCACAGCATAATTTAGAGGCGCGCGGCGAAAAAGCGAGCGTCCGCGAGCCTACAGCACGCGCGCCTTGCGCAGCTTTTCGA
>CAMFKC010000522.1 GCA_945956975.1 uncultured Methylocystaceae bacterium
CCAAGGCGGTGGAAGCCTTGGTCGCGCTCGCGAAATCGCGCGGCCTGCCGCCGCCCGATACGGGCGCCAAGCAGATCCGGCTCGATTTCTCGCCGGCGCGGCTGGTGTTCGAGCGGCACGGCGAATTCGTCACCTACAGCTGGAGCTTTCCCGGCGGGACCGAGCCCTTCCGCCCCGCGGCTGACGAATTGCAGAGCGTGATGCGCCTGCTGCCGCAGCCCGGCCCGCTGCTGGTGGCCGCGGACCTGCACCTGATCGCGGCCGCGGATGCGCCGGACGATTTCATGGGCCTGTTCGCCGGGCCGGCGGTCGCCGCTTCCTCGATCGACGAGGGACGCGCGATCATCGCCAGCGATTTTTCGGCCGACGCCTTCGGCTTCGTGCGTTTTCTCGTGATCGACAAGTCGCTCTCGCCGGAGAGCGCGGGCGCGCTGACGCAGCGCCTGCTGGAAATCGAAACCTATCGCATGCTGGCGCTGCTCGGCCTGCCCGTGGCGCAGCGCCTGTCGCATCCGATCCGCGCGATCGAGGACGAGTTGCCGCAACTCCTGATGTCGGTCGAGAAGGACCGCGGCATGGAGGCGGATCGCAAGCTGCTCGACCGCCTGACCGCCATTGCGACCGAACTCGAGACGGGCTCGTCCGAAAGCCTGTTCCGGCTCGGCGCAACGCGCGCCTATCACGAGCTTGTGCGCGCGCGGCTGGAATCGATCCGCGAAAGCCGCATGCCGCACCATTCAACCTTTGCATCGTTCCTGTCGCGGCGGCTGACGCCCGCCATGCGGACCTGCGCGACGATCGAGCAGCGCCAGGCGGGCCTGTCCTCCAAGATCGCGCGGATCGCAGAACTGCTCCGCACGCGCGTGGACATCGAACTCGAAAGCCAGAGCGCCGACCAGATCCGCCAGATGGCGGAGCGCGTGCGGCTGCAACTGCAATTGCAGCAGACGGTGGAAGGCCTCTCGATCGCAGCGATCACCTACTACATCTCCAGCGTGCTGCATCTCCTGTTCGAGGGCGCGCATGCGGCCGGCATGCACGTCAACGCCAATATCGCGACCGGCGTGGCGGTGCCCATCGTCTTCGCGGTGGTGGCCTCGATCGTCTGGCGCATCCGGCACAAGCACAAGGAATAGCGGCCGCGCCGCCAGCTTCAGCTTCGGTTGACCTCTGTCGCCACAGCTTTACATTTCTGCGCCAAGAAACGGCGCATCGCCGACACAAGCGGGACGGGGCTCATGATGGGACAGAACGGCAAGCGCGCGCGCGTAATTTTTCGCGCGGCTCTGTTGGCGGGCGTGGCGACAGCCGGCGCCGCGGAGGCGGCGGATCTCTCGAAGATCAAGAACATCGTCGTGATCTACGCGGAGAACCGCAGCTTCGATAATCTCTACGGGCTGTTTCCCGGCGCGGATGGCGTCGCCAACGCCAAGCCGAAGCAATATCTGCAGCGCGATCATGACGGGAAGGTGCTGCCCTATCTGCGCGTCTGGAATTCCAAGGGCGAGCCGGACCCGAACTATCCGCAGATGCCGAACAAGCCGTTCCGGATCGATGCGCCGCCGGTCAACAAGACGGCGTCGGAAGTGCTGCTGAGCCCGATCCACGCCTATTACCACAACATCGAGCAGATCAACGGCAACCGCAACGACATGTTCGCGGCCATGTCGACCGTCGGCGGCTACACGATGGGCTATTTCGACGGCTCGAAGATGAAGATGTGGAAGTGGGCGAAGGACTATACGCTCGCCGACAATTTCTTCATGGGCGCCTATGGCGGCTCCTATCTCAACCACCAGTATCTCGTCTGCCTCTGCGCGCCCGAGCACAAGGACGCGCCGGAGTTCATGCGGGCGGTTCTCGACGAAAAGGGAAAGCTGAAGAAGAAGCCGGATTCGCCGTCTGCCAAGGATGGCGCGGTGAAGACCTACACGGTCGGCCTCGGCGGCCAGGTGACGCCCGACGGCTATTCGGTGAACACGACGCAGCCGCCCTACCAGCCGAGCGGCCTGCCGCCGGCGGATGGCGGCCCGCTCGACATGGCCGACCCCAGGGGCAACGAGCGCATCGGCCTGCCGCTGCCAGCCTCGAAGATGAAGACGATCGGCGACACGCTGAGCGACAAGGGCGTGAGCTGGGTCTGGTATTCCGGCGGCTGGAACGCCGCGCTCGCCGACGGCATGCGACCGGCAAGCGAGAAACGCAAGGTGATCTACACACGCGCGGAAGGGTCGCTGAATTTCCAGACGCACCACCAGCCGTTCAACTACTACGCGCGCTTCGCGCCGGGCACGAAGGACCGCGCCGAGCATCTGAAGGACGGCGACGATTTCGTGAAGGCGATCGAGACCGGCACGCTGCCGCAGGTGAGCTTCTACAAACCCGCGGGCATTTTCACCGAACATCCCGCCTACACCGACATCATGAGCGGCGACGCGCATATCGCCGATCTCGTGGAGAAGCTGTCGAAGTCGCCGCAATGGAAGGACATGGTCGTGATCGTCACCTATGACGAAAACGGCGGCTTCTGGGATCATGCGACGCGCCAGCGCGGACCCGGCTGGAGCGACCGCTGGGGGCCGGGCACGCGCATTCCGGCCATCATCATCTCGCCCTTCGCGCGGCGCGGCTATGTCGACCATACGCCCTATGACACCGGCTCGATCGCCAAGCTGATCACCGCGCGTTTCGGGCTGGAGCATCTGGCAGGAGAGCGCAAGAAGATCGGCGACCTGACGAAGGCGCTGGTGTTAAAGTGAAGCTGCAGGGGTTTCGCCGTCATTGCGAGGAGGCCCGAAGGGCCGACGCGGCAATCCACAGCCGGGTCGTTGCTCTGGATTGCTTCGCTTCGCTCGCAATGACGGCAAGAGCGTCTAG
>CAMFKC010000523.1 GCA_945956975.1 uncultured Methylocystaceae bacterium
GATCTTGCGCTCGGGCAGATCGAGATCGAGCGGCCCGCGTTTTTCACGCGCAAGGGTCGCGCACCGGTAGGCGGCGAGCAGCGGCTCGAGCGCGGATTTCATCAGCGGCGCGGCGGTGGCGTCGGGCCGGCCGTCGAAGGCGTGCTGGGCCTGTTGATACGAAAGCTTCGCAGCGGAGCGCATCATTACGCGATGGAAGGTGTGGCCGATCTTGTGGCCCGTCTTGTCGATGCGCATGCGCACCGCGAGCGCGGGGCGATCCTCGTTGGGACGCAGCGAGCAGAGATCGTTGGAGATGCGCTCGGGCAGCATGGGCACGACACGGTCGGGAAAATAGACCGAGTTGCCTCGCGTGAGGGCCTCTCGGTCGAGCGCGGAATTGGGGCGCACATAATAGGAGACGTCTGCAATGGCGACGGTGACGATGAAGCCGCCTTCGTTGTCTTTCGCACCGTCGACTTCCGCGAAGACGGCGTCGTCGTGATCCTTCGCGTCGGGGGGGTCGATCGTGACGAGCGGCACGGAGCGCCAGTCTTCGCGGCGAAAGCCTTCCGCCTCCATCTTCGCTTCGTCCGCCCTGTCCGCCTCGGCCAGCGTCTCCGGGCGGAAAATGTCGGGAATGCCGTGCGTGGCAATGGCGATCTGGCTGACCGCCTTCTCGCTGCCGATGGCGCCGATGACTTCCTTCACGCGCGCCGTCGGCAATCCAGCAAGACGCGTGCGCAGGAGGTCGACGGCGACCAGATCGCCGTCGCGGGCTTCCTCGCGGTCGCTCTCGCTGACGGCGAGTTCGCGGCCCAGTTGCTTCTTGTCGATCGGTTCGATGCGCCCGCCGTCGCCTTTCGCGTTCACGCGGAAGATGCCGAGCACGCGCGATTTCTGCTTCGACAGGAGTTTGATGACGCGGCCCGCATATTCGGGCGCGCCCTTCCCGGGATCGCGCTCGCGCTCGGTTCGCACCAAAGCGCGGTCGCCGACGCCGGGCACGGGCATGCCGGGCTTCGCCTTGCGCGGCATGTGCAGGAGGATGCGCGGGACGGGGCCGAGTTCGCTCGTGTCCCATTCGACGGGGCGCGCGATCAGTTCGCCGTCGAGGTCGCGGCCGGTGACGTCGCACAGCACGACCGGCGGCAACGCGCCCGCCTTGACCAGCGTCTTGCCGCGCTTCTCGACTGCGCCCTCGTCCGCGAGATCGCGCAGCAGGCGCTTCAGGTCGATCTTGTCGGAGCCGCGGATGCCGAATTCGCGCGCGATCTCGCGCTTGCCGATCTTGGCGAAATTCCCGCCTTCCCGCTCGCGGGCAATGAAGGCGAGAATGTCCTCGCGGGAGGGCAGGGCAGGTTTGGCGCGGGAATCGGTCACCCCTCTAACCTAGCGCGAAGCCGGGCGAACCCCACACGCCTCAGCCGTCGCCGTCTTCGGGCAGCGGGACCTTGAAGCCGTTCAGCGTGGTCGAGACCATGCAGTAGAGGCCGATGAGATAGATGAATTCGGCGGCGCCATCCTGCCCGAACGTGTCGGCCATTTCCTTGTAGAGCAGCGGCGGGACGAGGCCGCCCGACACGAGCGCGGCGGCGAAATCATAGGCCAGCCCCTCCTCGCGGCTGAGATCGGAGGGGCGCTGCCCGGCGACGATGGTGCGGATCTTGTCGTCGGGAAGGCCGCGCAATTCGGCGACAAGAATGTGCGCGTAGAGCTCGTAAGCCGAGCGGAAATGCGCGCCGGTGACGAGAATGCCGATCTCGCGGACGGGTTTCGGGAGTTTCGGGTTGCTGGCCAGCGCCTTGACGAGTTCCCAGACGGGGCCGCCGAACTGCGGGAACGTCAGCCAGGGATTCCACGGGCCGATCAGGTCGCCGTTGGCGTCGATGGCGGTGAAGCCCTTGAAGCTCGTCTCGATGCCGCTTTTCATGTCGGCGTAGAGTTTCTGCTGGTCCGGCGTCAGATCCTGGTGATGAAGTTGCGGCAGTCGCATGCGGGCGCTCCTGATATGGAAGACGGGAATGAAATGTCGCGGGCCCGGCCGGCAGCCAGACCGCAGCCAGGAACAATTGCGCTGCAATAATGGGCAAGTGAAGGAGACGCACCGATGACAAGCCCGCGGGCGCGGCCGTTCCGCCAGAAGACGATCGGCATCCTCGGCGGGTCCAGCAACGAGGCGACGGTGGAATATTACCAGTCGCTCAACGCCCGTCTGAACGCCGCCTATGGCGGGTGGGACAATGCGGAGATCGTGATCGTCTCCGTCAATTTCGGCAACATCGAAGCGCTGCTGCGCGAAGACAGGTGGGACGAACTCGCTGCCTATCTGGCCGAGAAGATCGACCGGCTCGAGGCGGCCGGCGTGGATCTCGTGGTCTGCGTCTCCAACACGCTGCACCGGGCGGTCGCGCCGATCATGCAGGCGCGGGCGACGCCGTTCCTGCACATCGCCGACCCCACGGGCGCGGCGATCCGCGCCGCCGGGCTGAAGCGCGTCGGGCTGTTGGGCACGGGCGCAACCATGCGGTCGCCGCTGTTTGCCGAGCGTTTCCGGGCGAATTACGGGTTCGAGACGATCGCGCCCGACGAGGCCGACATGGAGATTGTCGACCGCATCATCTTCGACGAGCCGGTGCGCCGCATCCTGCGGCCGGAATCCAGGGCCGAATACATCCGCGTCGTCGAGGCGCTGCGGGCGCGCGGCGCGCAGGGCGTCATACTCGGCTGCACGGAAATCTTCCTGCTGATCGGCCAGCAGGACATGCCGGATTTTCCGGTCTTCGACACGACCGCGCTGCATGTTGCGGCCGCGCTCGATTTCGTCGACGAGTGGGAGGCTGCCGCGGCATGAAGCTTCTGATCGGCAACAAATGCTACTCGTCCTGGTCGCTCCG
>CAMFKC010000524.1 GCA_945956975.1 uncultured Methylocystaceae bacterium
GGCCAGCATGCAGCCCAAGACGGCGGCTCTCACGGAGATCGTGCCGACCTCCGGCGAGAAGAGCGGTCTTGTGGCCCTGCGCCGCGCCATTCGGGTTGCGTCGAGCCAGTAAGCTCGTCGATCTGCGTGACGAAAGTGACTTGAGCCGAGTCGCGCGACGCCGGATTTTCCAGGCGCCGCGCGTTTTCGTCTGTGTCATGCGTCGCACGCACTCGCACCGGGATTTGTGATGGTCCATCCTCAGTTTCGCGCACGCGTTCTCGCTGGTTCGCTGTTCGTCGCCATATCGGCGGCCCCGGGCGCCGCGCTCGCCTGCAACCCGATCCAGTTCCTCTTCGGCGGCTGCAGGCCCGAGCCGACGCCGCAGCCGCAGCCGACGCTCGAAAACCTTATCGAAAGAAATCAGGGTCCGCTGGTGCGCGCAAAGCGCAAGGCCGCGTCATCCGGAAGCTCG
Organism: uncultured Methylocystaceae bacterium; assembly: GCA_945956975.1. GTDB lineage: Bacteria > Pseudomonadota > Alphaproteobacteria > Rhizobiales > Beijerinckiaceae > JAJXWB01. The sequence continues at coordinate 455 of CAMFKC010000524.1, forward strand.
CACGGAGCCAGGCAGGTCGCGATCGCGCCGCCCGAGGGCGCGAGCGTCGGGTCGGTCGCGCATTTCGCCGAGGACAAGACCCTGAAACGTGGCGACGTCGTCGTCACGTCGGAAGGGTTCCTGGTCTATCGCGGCGCGGGCGGCGTCCATTCGCGCGACGATTTCGAGCCGCTGACCAAGGCCCGCGACGATCTCGCCAGCCTCGAGAAGGCAAGCCGCCAGCCGGGCGCCGCCTACGCGCCGACGCAAACGGCCGTCAACGGCGCGAACGCAACGCCACGCCTGGTCAAGCCGAAGGCCGCCAAACCGGAAAACCGCGACTTCGAGGCGAAGGCTATCCAGTAAGCGGCGGCGGGCTCAGCCCAGCCGCTGGATTGCCGCCTGCATCTTTGCGATTTTCGCGCGGGCGTCTTCGAGGCGCTCACGGTTTTCTTCGATCACCTCTTCTGGCGCGCGCGCGACGAAATCGGCGTTGCCGAGCTTGGCTTCCGTCTTCTTGGCATCCGCATCCAGCTTGGCGATCTCCTTCGACAGGCGCGCCTTCTCGGCGGGAATGTCGATGGCGCCGGCGAGCGGCAGCGCGACGGTCAGGCCGCGCACGATCATCTGCGCGGAGCCGCCGGGCGGCGTGGTGGCGAAGGTGATCTCGGAGACGCGCGCCAGCTTGCGGATCGTGTCGTTCCAGTCGGTCGCGCGCTGCTTGATCGCGGCGTCCGCGCCGACGAGCACCAGCGGGACCTGAGCGCCAGCCGGCACGTTCATATCCGAACGCACCGAGCGGATTTCGGTGACGAGATCGACCACCCAGCCGACTTCGGCTTCTGCGTCCGGATCGCCGAAGCCCTGCAATTGCGGCCATTCGGCCAGCGCCAGCAGGCTCTCGCGCGCAGGCCCCTCCGCGCCCTTGATCGCCCAGAGCTCCTCGGTGAGGAAGGGCATGAAGGGATGCAGCAGCTTGAAGATGACGTCGAGCGTCCAGGCCGTCGTCGCGCGGGTCTCCGCCTTGACCGCTTCGTCCTCGCCCAGCATCAGCGGTTTGGACAGTTCGACATACCAGTCGCAGAAGACGTTCCAGACGAAGCGGTAGACGGCGTTCGCCGCATCGTTGAAGCGATAGGCTTCCAGCGCCGCCGTCGTCTGGTCGGCCGCGGCCGCCGCCTCGCCGATGATCCAGCGGTTGATCGGCGCCTTGACGGCCTTCGGATCGAAGCCCGCGACGCGCGCGCAGGCGTTCATCTCCGCGAAACGCGAGGCGTTCCACAGCTTGGTCGCGAAGTTGCGGTAGCCCTCGATGCGCTCCAGCGACAGCTTGATGTCGCGACCCTGTGCGGCCATGGCGGCGAGCGTGAAACGTAGCGCGTCCGTGCCGTAGGACGGGATGCCCTTCGGATAGGTCTTGCGCGTGTCCTGCTCGATCTTCCTGGCGTCCTGCGGGTTCATCAGGTTGGACGTGCGCTTGGCGACCAACGCCTCCAGGTCCACGCCGTCGATGATGTCCAAGGGGTCCATGACGTTGCCCTTGGACTTCGACATCTTCGCGCCCTTCTCGTCGCGGACGAGGGCGTGGATGTAGACGTCCTTGAAGGGCGCGTCCTGCATGAAATGCTTGCCCATCATCATCATCCGGGCGACCCAGAAGAAGATGATGTCGAAGCCGGTCACCAGAACCGAGGTCGGATAGAAGCGTTTCAGTTCGTTGGTCTCGTCCGGCCAGCCGAGCGTCGAGAACGGCCAGAGGGCGGACGAGAACCAGGTGTCGAGCACGTCCTCGTCGCGGGTCAGGAAATCCGGATGGCGGTCGGGATGCTCGGCGATGCGGCCGGCCTCGACGTCGTCGAGGATTTCGCGCTCGGTCGCGTCGGTCAGCGCCTGGACCAGCGCCTCCTCGTAGGTCTCCGCGACATAGACGCCGCCCCAGCCCGAATACCAGGCGGGGATCTGGTGGCCCCACCAGAGCTGGCGCGAGATGCACCAGGGCTGAATGTTGTCGAGCCAGTCGAAATAGGTCTTTTCCCAGTTCTTCGGCACGAAGCTGGTCTCGCCCGAGCGCACGGCTGCCAGCGCCGGCTGGGCCAGCGTCTTTGCGTCGACGTACCACTGGTCGGTGAGGAAAGGCTCGATCACCACGCCCGAGCGGTCGCCGGTCGGAACCTGCAGCGTGTGCGGCTCGATCTTCTCGACGAGGCCCCCGGCCTCCAGCATTTCGACCACCGCCTTGCGCGCGGCTTCTCGCGGCAGGCCGTGCAGCGCGGCCAGCGTCTCGGTCAGTTCGGCGCTCTCCGGAACGCCCTCGAGAAAGGCGACATTCTCCTGAATTGAAACGCGAGCTTCCGGGTCCAGGATACTGATTTGTTTGAGATCGTGACGCTTGCCGACCTCGAAATCGTTGAAATCATGCGCCGGCGTGATCTTGACCGCGC